>VGIW01000004.1 GCA_016867715.1 Candidatus Eisenbacteria bacterium
GGGACCGTAGAAGCGACGACGGGCTGCCTCTTGCTTCGGGAGTCTACTTCGTAAGAGGTGGCGTGGGAGGCCGTTACGTCAGTCATCGCATCGTACTGCTCAGGTGACTCCCGATGTCGAAAGGCACGAATCATACTCGGTCCAACACTTATAAGGCCCCCGGGCGCAAGTGAGAAGATATCCCTGAGCCGCCGTCTTTGAGAGAGGCGACGAGGATGTCCGGTCCATCTCGACGGTCTGTCTTCGCTTCGCGGAGATCGGGGACGTTCCGAACTTGCGGAACTTCACAACTAATCGTCTTATGCCTGAACATAGAGGATGGAAGGCGAATTATGGAGGTCGGTTCTCGACTCTATTCCAGCGGAGCTGGATCATGAAGAGAATTGGTGGAGAAACAAGTTCCGATCATTCGCAACGTCCCCAACCTTCGCAACCTTCGGAACGCCGAACCCTGCCGCACCGCCCCTGAGGCGCCCGTTCGCTGCGCGAAGCGGGCATCGTGGCGTCTTGACATCAAAGCGCTATAATGCCAGACTGGCCTTCGGAGGTGATCCCGATGAGCGAGTCCGCCAAGCGTTCCACGGTCTATTTCGAGCCGCATCTGCATCGCGCCCTACGAGTGAAGGCGGCCCACACCCAGCGGAGTCTTTCGGACCTCGTGAACGAAGCCGTCCGCGAGGCGCTTCGAGAGGACCAGGAGGATCTTGCCGCGTTCGAGGAGCGCGGCGACGAAGCGACGATTTCGTATGAGCAGTTGCTGAAAGAGCTTCGGGCTCATGGCAAGCTATAAGGTCGTCTTCAAGAAGTCGGCGGCGAAGGATCTGCGGGAGGTTCCGAAGCGGGACCTGGCTCGTATTCTCCGCAACTTTCGTGGCCTGGCGGAGGACCCTCGTCCCGCGGGGTGCGAGAAGCTGTCGGGACAAGAGAAGTATCGGTTTCGTCGGGGCCGATACCGCATCGTCTACGAGATCGGGGATGCGGAGCTTGTGGTCGTCGTGGTAAAGGTCGGGCACCGGAGAGACATATACCGGCGCAGCTGACAGGCCGTACCCGGACTCCACCCGCTGGCGGGAAGTTCACGCGTTGGGGAGGCGGGGTTGGACTTCAGCCGAATCTCCAACCTCGCGATGCCGCTCGGGTCGCGAAAGGAGTCCGATCGTTCTCTCCCGCCGACCCCGCCCCTCGGGTGGCGCGACGTTGGGCGTGTTGCTGTGGGGGCGCGGCAGCGGAGCGGCCGCGTCGGGCGGGGCGGCCGAAAGGCAGGTGACGGCGATGATGCGCATGCTCTTCGCGCTCCTCATCGCGGCCCTTTGGATCTGTGGTTGCATCTCGGAGGATCCAGCCCCCGTGTCCGACACGGGCACGGTCGTGTTCCTCTCCATGGAGGGAGGTTTCTTCGGCATTGTGGACGATCACGGCAGGCGCTGGGATCCGTTCGGTTTGCCGGAGGAGCTTCAAGTGGACAGCCTCCGCGTGCAGTTCGAGGGGATCCCCGCCGAGAGGGCCACGTTTCACATGTGGGGCCGAGCCATCGACCTGACGTCCATCACGCGGCTCAACGGATCCCTTCCCTGATCCACCTTCCTCGGGACTCCTCGCTTCGTGATGTCGATCCGGACGCTCGACCGAATCGAGGCACCCGTCGCCGGGATCCTGGCCGTCGCCGGCGTTGTCCCCGGGGATGCCGACAAGAACCCGCTCTATCTCCTTCTCAAACAAGCACTTTGGCGGCTTGGATCGCGCGGAGCCTCTCGCGCTTCTCCGGGTCGGGCCGGGTGCGGCGCGCGGTCTTCCGCCCCCGAAGCCGCTCCTTCGACGGGGGCGCGCCCGTCCGGGATCACCGCGCCGGCGGGCGACCCGATCGGCCCCGCGCCAGCGCGCCGTCGTTGACAGAAGCCCGTATCCTAGCGTAGATTGGGAACGCGCTTCCGTCGCGCGTCGAGCCGTGCGATCGGCGCCGGCGGCGCGCGTCGCAAGGAGGGACCCTCTCCCCGTGGGATCAGTCATCGTTCGGCGGATGCACCTCGATGAGGTGGATCCCCTTCATCTATTCGGGCCGGGCGACAGGAACCTTCGGCTCATCCAGGATTCCTATCCCTCGGTGCAGCTCGTCGCCCGCGGCGGCGACATCTATCTGGAGGGGGAGGAGCGGGACGTCCGCCGGATCGAAACGCTTCTCGCCGAGCTCGTCGCGCTCGTCAAGCAGGGGCGAGTCCTTCAGGACACCGATGTCCGCTACGCGATGAGCGTCGGGACCGAGGAGGGGAACGGCGGGCTCTCGACCCTCTACGAGCCGGGGAAGCAGTACTTCCGCCTCAAGAAGGCGGTCAAGCCGAAGACGCTCGGGCAAGAAGAGTACCTCCGCGCCCTCGAGAAGTACGACATCGTCTTCTCCATCGGGCCTGCCGGGACGGGGAAGACGTATCTCGCCGTCGCGGCGGCCGTCTCGGCGCTTCGAGCTCGCGAGAAGAACCGGATCGTCCTCGTGCGTCCGGCCGTCGAGGCGGGGGAGAACCTCGGCTTCCTACCGGGCGACTTCCAGGAAAAGGTTGATCCCTACCTCCGCCCCCTGTATGATGCCCTCCACGATCTGATGGGCGCCGAGAGGATCCAAAGGGCCTTCGACATGGGGATCCTCGAGGTGGCGCCGCTCGCGTACATGAGGGGGCGGACCCTCGCGGACGCGTTCGTCATCCTGGACGAGGCTCAGAACACCACCATCGGGCAGATGAAGATGTTCCTCACGCGCCTCGGGACGAACTCCCGGGCGGTCATCACCGGGGACATCACCCAGGTGGACCTCCCGGAGCCGTCTGAATCGGGTCTCATCAAGATCCAGGCGATCCTTGCGGACATTCCGGAGATCAAGTTTGTGTACCTGACCGAGCGGGACGTGGTCCGGCATCATCTGGTCCAGCGGATCATCCGAGCCTTCGACAACCATCCCGGAGGGGCGGCCTCGAAACCGCGCCCCGAACGGGACCCGGAATCGAGAAGCGAGGGCTGACCGTTGAAGATCTTTCCATTCCGATCGGCCGCCGCTCGCGCGAGAAAGGGCCCCGAGCGCCCGCCCCGTTTCGGCGCCGAAGTCCGGGAGGGATTCCGCGCCCTCTCCTGGCGGCGTACGGGCCTCGCCGTCTGCGTCGTCTCGGCCGTCACGGCTCTCTATCTCCCGCTCGGTTCGGGCAAGTTCTTCCTCCCCGCGGAGGGGCAGATCGTCAAGGAGGACATCCTCGCGCCGTTCGAGTTTCCGGTTCTGAAAGACGAGGAAACCCTCCAGCGGGAGAAAGAGGAAGAGGCGAGAAAGGTCCATCCGGTCCTTCGCGTGAGCGACGACGCGACGCGCGGGAACGAACTGCGCATCCGGGAGCTCTTCCTTGCGGTCGAAAGGATCATCGACTCGGAAGCCGACATCGAGGAGCAGCACCGGATGATGAGCGAGGTCGGCATCCCGCTCACGGAGTCGGCGCGCAACGTCCTCCTCGATCTCTCGAGCGAGAGCCGGGTCCGCCGGGAGACGATCGCGTTCTTCCAAGAGATTTTCGAGCGGGGAGTGTTGGCGGACAAGAAGCTCTTCTCGGACGAAGGACACGACCGGGTCACCCTCGTGCAGGAGGGAGAGGAGTACGCGCTCGGGCTCGACAACTTCCACGATCGGCGCGAGGTGAGCATCGAGGCGACCGACCGGGCGCGGGCGGCCTTCGGCGACAACCGAGCCTTGGGGAACGCGTTCTACGAAGCGGTCGTGCAGCTGGCCGCTCCGAACCTCTTCTACGACGTGCAGGAGACGGAGAAGCGGCGCGAGGAGCGGCGGGCCGGGGTTCTCGAGCACACGGACATCTATCTCGAGGGACAGAAGATCATCGGCGCGCACGAGCGCGTGACCCGGAATCACGTCAACGTCCTCCGCTCGCTCGAAAAGAGATGGGCGGAGGAACGGTTCGAGACGAGCCCGTGGCAGAAGATCTACCCTAACCTCGGCCGCTTTCTCGCGACGCTCACGATCCTGGTCCTGTTCACGGTCTATCTCCGGCGCCAGCGCCCGAAGATCTGCGAGAGGGACGGCTATCTCCTCCTTCTCGCCGCGATCGCGCTCATCGGGATCGGCCTCACCGCGCTCATCAGCGCCTTCGGGCTCTCGCTCTTTCTCGCGCCGGTCGTCTTCGTCGCGATGCTCGCCACGCTTCTCTTCGACGACCACGTCGGCGCCGCCCTGACCGGCGCCTTCGTCTTCGTCGTCGCTCTGGTCGAGGGGCTTCCCCTCCCGATCCTCTTCACGCTCGGCGTGGCGGGGGCGGCGGCGGTGTACGGCGTGGCGGGGCTCCGCGAGCGCCGGCGCTTCTGGAACTCGCTCCTCTACGTCGCGGGGGCGTACATCGTCTCGATCGGCGCCGCGGACTTCCTCCATCTCTCCCCCGGAACGGACACGCTCCGAAAGATGGGCTTGGGGCTTCTCGGCTCGCTCGCGAGCGGAGGGCTCGCGATGATCTTCCTCCCCGTTTTCGAGGGGGTCTTCCGGGTCACCACGAATGTCACGCTTCTCGAGCTTTCGGATCTCAACCGACGACTCCTCAAAAGTCTCTCTCTCCTCGCGCCCGGCACCTATCACCACTCGATCATGGCCGGCAATCTCGCAGAGTCGGCCGCGGAGAGGATCGGCGCGAACTCCCTTCTTGCGCGCGTGGGGGCGTACTATCACGACATCGGGAAGATGACGAAGCCGGAGTACTTCGTGGAGAACCAAGCCGGAGGCGAGAACCGACACGACCGGATCTCGCCGAAGCTCTCCGCGCTCGTCCTGATCGCCCATGTGCGCGAAGGGCTCGAGATGGGGAGGAAGGAGCGTCTTCCGGGGGAGATCCTGGACGCGATCCGCGAGCATCACGGCACGACGCTCATGGCCTACTTCTACGACAAAGCGAAGCAGCTCGCCCCGGAGGCGGACATACCCGAGGAGGAGTTCCGCTATCCCGGCCCGAAGCCGAGGACCAAGGAGAGCGGGATCATCATGCTGGCGGACGTGGCCGAGGCGGCGACGCGCGCTCTCGTCGAGCCGACCCCCGGCCGCATCCGGCAGCGGATTCTCGATGTGACGAACGCGAAGTTCATGGAGGGGCAGCTCGATGACTGCGACCTCACCTTCCGCGAGCTCCGGCGGATCCAGGAGAGCTTCGTGCCGATCTTGACCAGCGCCATGCATCCGCGCATCCGATACCCGGACGAGGTGAAGCGAGAGGAGGGCCGATCCGCGATTGGAGATCTATTCGGAAAACCTCCACGAAGGTTGTGACCTCGACACGAAGGTCTTCAGCGAATCGGCGGCCGAGATCCTCGGCTCTCTGGTCGGGTCGGAAGGCGAGGCGAGCATCGTCTTCGTGTCGGACGAGCGGATCCGCGAGCTGAACCGGACCTACCGAGGCACGGATCGCGCGACCGACGTTCTCACCTTCTCCCTGCACGGCGATTCCTTGAGCCGCGGCGTTCTCGGGGACGTGGTCATCTCTCTCGAGACCGCGTCGAGGAGAGCGAAGCGTCGGGGAGTCCCTCTCGAGGAAGAAGTTCTCCGGCTTCTCGTCCACGGGCTTCTCCACCTCGCGGGGTACACGCACGATGGGAGAGAAGACGGGGCCCGCATGCGGAAGCTCGAGCGCGAGTTCTTGGCGGAGCACATGGACCGCATGCGCCGGCGGCGGAATGGCCGGACCGCGGGGAATCGGAAGCGAAAGGAGAGGCATGGAAAACGGGCGTGAGGGGCGGGTTCGGACGGCGGTCTATCTCTGCTTTTTCCTCTCGGGGGTCGCGGGGCTCGCCTACCAGGTGATTTGGATCCGCCAGCTCTCGCTCATCTTCGGGACGACCTCGTTCGCCGTCTCGACCGTTCTCGCATCCTTCATGGGAGGCCTCGCGCTCGGGAGCTATCTCTTCGGCCGACTCGCGGATCGGCTGAGGAGCCCGCTCCGCCTTTACGCGTGGCTCGAGCTCGCGATCGGGATCTATTGTCTTCTCGTGCCGCTCCTTCTTCGCGTGGTGACGCACGTCTACGTCCTCACCGCCGGGTCCTTCGGCGGCAGCTTCTACCTGATGAGTCTCGTCCGCTTTCTTCTCTGCGCGGTCGTTCTGATCCCGCCGACGACGTTGATGGGGGCGACGCTTCCCGTTCTTTCGCGGTACGTCGTTCGGCGCATGGAACGACTCGGCGAGGGGTTCGGAGGGCTCTACGGAATCAACACGTTCGGGGCGGTCGTCGGGTGCTTCGCGACCGGCTATCTCCTGATCGGCTGGATCGGCGTGTCGGCGACCACGAAGGTCGCCGTTGCCTTCAGTGTCGTCGTGGCCGCGATCGCGTTTCTTCTCTCGCGAAGGGATGGATCCTCGGAGCCGGTGTCTGCGGAGCCGCGGCCCGAGCCGAGGAAGGGGCGGGCGCTGTCTCTATCCCACGCGATGATACTCGCGGGGATCGGGGTATCGGGTGTTGCCTCTTTGACGTATGAAGTGGCATGGACCCGCCTCCTTTCTCTGATTCTCGGAAGCTCGGTGTACGCGTTCACCGCCATGCTCACCACCTTCCTCCTCGGGATCGCGCTCGGAAGCGTGATCGTTTCCCGTCTCGCGGATCGCCTCCGCGATCCGGTCGCCGCCTTCGTCGTCGCGCAAGCGTGCGTTGTCGTCTCGGTCTTGTCGATCACCCCGCTCTTCGATCGCCTCCCCGTTCTCTTTCTCATTCTCTTCGGGAAGATGGGTCACTCGTTCGTCACCTTCGAGATGGCCCAGTTCCTTCTCTGCGTTCTGGTGATGTTCCTGCCGACCCTCTTCATCGGGACGACCGTTCCCCTCGCCGTGAAGGCGTTCACGGTCCGTCTCGAGGAGGTCGGCCGGAGCGTCGGCACGGTCTACGCGAGCAACACGATCGGAGCGATCCTCGGGTCATTCTTCGCGGGCTTTGCGCTTCTCCCTCTTGTCGGGACCCAGAAGACGATCGCGGTCGCCTCGGGCCTCAACCTCGCCGTCGCGGTCGCGCTCTTTCTCCTCCTGCCGCGCCCGCGGAGAGCCGCACGCGCCGCGATCACGGCGATCGCCGTGCTTCTCTTCTTCGTCGCCGTCTTTCGAGGGCATGCGTGGGACCGCTACATGCTGAACTCGGGCTTCTTCGACAGCCCGCGCTACTCCCTTCATCAGGTGAGCGAGAAGGGTTTCCGCGATTTCGTGCGCTCCTACGACATCCGCTACTACGAGGAAGAGACGTACGCGAACGTCGCGGTGAGCTACGAGTCGGAGAACCTCTTCCTGCAGATCAATGGAAGGACCGAGGCGTCGACCACATCGGACATGTCGAACCAGATTCTCGTAGCGCAGATCCCTATGCTCGTGCATCCCGATCCGCGAGAGGTCGTCGTCGTCGGTCTCGGGAGCGGGATCACGCTCGGGTCGGTGGTGACGCACCCGGTCGATCGCGCCGATTGCATCGAGATCTCGCCGGCCGTGGTGCGCGCCGCGGCGTTCTTCCGCGAGTGGCACGACGACGTCACCAAGAACCCGAAGGCGGAGATCATACTCGACGACGCCCGCAACTACCTTCTCGCCTCTCCTCGGAAGTACGACGTCATCGTTTCCGAACCGTCCAAGCCGTGGATCAGCGGCGTCTCCAACTTGTTCACGCGGGAGTTCTACGAGATCTGCCGGAAAAGGCTGAAGCCGGGCGGCATCCTCTGCCAATGGTTCCACTATTACAGCATGGACCCTGAGGATTTCCGAATCACGCTGCGGACCTTCCTCGGGGTGTTCCCCTACGCGCAGATCTGGAACGCGGACAACAACGTCTTCCTTCTCGGATCCGAGGAGCCGATCCGGATCGACGTGCAGAGAATGGAAGAGAGAATGGCGATCCGCAAGGTCGCCGCCGACCTCGGTCGGATCGAGAAGAAGAACCCGTACGTTCTCCTCGGGAACTTTCTCTTCGGCGAGGAGGAGGCGCGCCAATACGTGGGAGAAGGACGGATCAACACCGACGACCTCCCGGTCATCGAGTTCAGCGCCCCCCGCCACCGCGATGAATACCGGCACGAGGAGATCCTCGAGTCGATGCTGAACGCGTTCCCGCGGTACGACGCCTATCCTCTCGTCGGGCATATCGCGGAGGAGGGGAACACGATCAACTTCCGCCTCGGGAACTTCCGTTTCACGTCGCCGATTGCTTGGCAGTCCGGCGCGGCGACCATGGTTCGCACGGTGGTGCCCGGAGATCGTTTCGAGGAGGAGGAAGGGCCTTTCGTCGCGTATCGCCTCGAAGCATCGATGCTCGGCGCGAGGGGCGAGGAGCTCCGGATGGTGGCGCTCACGCGCGGGGCCTTCTCGGGCGAGAGGCTCAAGATGACGGTGGAGCGCCTGTCGCGCGGCCCGGGAACAGTCGGCGCGGGAACGGTCGAGGGGCAGACCGCGTACTGGTCTCGGTATCGCGCGGAGCGCCCGGGCGCGGCGCTCAGTTGGTATTTCCCCCCGAACAACCTGCAGTATCTCCTGCAGCTGGTCGGACCCGAGGAGGAGGACCCTGAACGTCTAAAGAATCTTCTTCTCGAGGGGGCTTCATGCTCCGAGTTCATCGGGTACCGGTAGGAAGGGACACGGAGGGCTCCTGAATGCTCGCTTACTGGGCCGGTCTCCTTCTCTCTTTGCTCCTCCTCGTCGGAAGCGCGCTCCTCTCTGCGGCCGAAAGCGCGTTCTTCCATCTATCCAAGCCGGCCCGCGAGCTTCTCGAGGAGAGCCGCGACCGGCGCGCGCGCGTGCTGCTCGGCCTCCTCCGCCACCCGAGGCGCCTCACGATGGCGCTCCGGCTCACGAACGTCTTCGTGCGCGTGGCCGCCGTCTCCTGGGTCACGTTCCTCGCTCTTCGCTTTGCGGACGATTTCGCGATTTCCCCCGCGCTCTTTCTCCTCCTTCACGTCGTTCTCCTCCTCTTGTTGATCGCGGGGCCGACCGAAGTGATCCCGCGCGCATACGGCATCTCGAACGCGAAGAACACGGCTCTTCGCGCGGCGGAACCGATGCGCGCGCTCGAGCGGATCCTGGCTCCGGGGATGGGGCTTTTCATCGGTCTTCTTCGAAGAATGGCGCGTTTCCTCCGCGTCCGGTGGACGGTTCCCTACCTCACCGCGGAAGACGTGATCGCGGTGGTCGAGGCGGGAGAGGAAGAAGGGGAGATCGAGGAAGAAGAGAAGGAGATGATCCACTCGATCCTCGAGCTCGGCGACACCGCGGTGCGTGAGGTGATGATCCCGCGCGTCGACATGGTGGCGGTGGAGAGGAAGAGCCCGATCCGCGAGGCCCTCGAGAAGATCACCGAGAAGGGGCATTCGCGCATCCCGGTGTACGAGGAGAGGATCGACCGGATCGTCGGCGTCGTCTACGCGAAGGATCTCCTTCGTCCGTCGTTCCGGGACGCGCTCGATCTTTCCGTGGATCGCGTCATGCGCGAACCCTTCTTCGTCCCCGAGGGGAAGCGGGTCGACGATCTCCTTCGGGCGTTCCAGAAGGAGAAGGTCCATCTCGCGATCGTCGTGGACGAGTACGGGGGAACGGCGGGACTCGTCACGATGGAAGATCTTCTCGAGGAGATCGTGGGCGAGATCCAGGACGAGTACGATCGGGAGGACGATCTCTTCGAAACAGCCGGACCGGACACGGCGCTCGTGAACGCCAAGATCGACCTTGACGACCTGAACGAGCGCTTTACAATCGGCATCCCGGCGGACCGCCACGACACGCTCGGGGGGTATCTCTACGATCTCGTGGGTCGTGTGCCCGCGGAGGGAGAGTCGTTCGAAGATCCGGTGAGCCGCCTTCTCTTCAAGGTCGAAAGGGTGGATCGGCAGCGGATCGCCCGGGTGCGGATCCGCAAGCTGGGGCTCCCTGAGGAAGGCGCCCAAGGTTCGGAGCCCAAGGGGATGTCTTAGCGAGAGAACGCTCGTCGCTTTTCGGGACCGATCGGCGAAAGGGCCCGAGACGAACGGGTCCTTTCCTCTTTTCGCGGAGCCCGGGGAGAGCTTCCTCCCCATCGAACGCGCGGTTCTTCGGATCGCTTTCGGAGCGGAAGACCGATGGACAATCCGCTTGCTGCGCTCGTCCAGAAGATCGAGGAGCACCTCGAAAAGGGAGATGAGGCGGCGATCCGCCGACTTCTCGCCGAGGAACATCCGGGCGACATCGCCGAGGTCCTCGGCTTCGTCGACGACGAGGAGGAGAAGTGCCGGCTCTTCCGCCTCACGGCGGAGAAGGAACGCTCCGAGATCCTTTCGCACGTCGACGACACCACCTTGACGGTTCTCCTCGCGCGCCTCTCGGATCGGGAGATCTCCCGGGCGATCGACGAGCTTCCCACCGACGACGCGGCCGACATCGTCGGCCGTCTGCCCGAGGAGAACGCGAGCCGCGTTCTCGCCCTGCTCGAGGAAGAAGACCAGAAAAACCTCCAGAAGCTGCTCGAGTATCCCGAGGAGAGCGCCGGCGGGATCATGGAGAGCGAGTTTGTCGCCGTCCCGGAGCACGTGACCGTGGAGGAGGCGGTGGCGGCCCTTCGCGAGCGGGAAGCCGAGGTCGAGCAGGTGCACAACGTCTACTTGGTCGACGAAGCGGAACGTCTCACCGGAATCCTTCCCCTCTGGCGCGTGGCGATCGCGATGCCGGGCACTCGTTTGGATCGCCTGGCGGAGCGGGACGTGGTCAGCGTCCCCGCCCAGATGGACCAGGAGGAGGTTGCCGCCGTCGTGATGCGCTACGACCTTCCCGAGGTTCCGGTCGTCGACGACGCGGGGCGTCTCATCGGGCGGATCACGGTGGACGACGTTCTCGATGTCGTCGAAGAGGAGGCGACCGAGGACATCTCCCTCATGGCCGGGACGGGGGACGAGGAAATCCATGAAACCTCGCCGTTTCGGATCTCAATGATTCGGCTCCCGTGGCTTCTCATCGGGCTTTGCGGAGGGATCGGGTCCGCGTTCTTGATGAGCCGCTTCGAGGGGGAGCTCCGGCGAATCCTCGCCCTCGCCTTCTTCGTTCCGGTCATCACGGCGATGGGGGGGAACGTCGGGATGCAGTGCTCCTCGATCGTCGTCCGCGCTCTCGCGCTCGGCGAGATGGAGGCGTACCGGATCGCGCGTCGCCTGGCGCGCGAGTTCTCGATCGCGATCCTGAACGGCTTCATCCTCGGCGGGATTCTCTCCCTCGTTGCGCTTCTCTGGCACGGCGCCTGGGTTCTCGGGGTCATCGTCGGGCTGGCGATGTTCGCATCGATTCTCGTCGCGGCGACGACCGGGACCCTCTTCCCGATGATCTTTCGGCGGCTCGGGCTCGACCCGGCCCTCGCTACCGGGCCCTTCGTGACGACCTCGAACGACGTGATCAACCTGCTCATCTACTTCGTCGTCGCCGATCTTCTCATGCGGAGGTTCTGAGGGGATGGCGATCGAACGGGAGGAGGCGATCGTTCTCTCCCGTACGCGCTTCGGAGAGACGAGCCTCCTCGCCACGCTCTTCACCAAGAATCGGGGGCCGCTCCGCTTCGTGGTGAAAGGGGCCCGCCGGCCCCGTAGCCGCTTCGGGGGGCGTCTCGAGCCGACCAACCATATCCTGGCGGTCTACTATCGAAAAGAAGGTCGGGATCTCCACCTCCTTTCCGACGCGGACCTCCTGACGTCGTTCTCCGGTCTCCGCGGGTCCCTGTTGCGGCTCGCCTATGCGTATGCGATAATCGACGCCCTCGCCGGCTTGAAGCGCGAGGAGACCCCCGCGGAGAACCTCTTCCGTCTGGCGCTCCGAGCGCTCGCGGCGGCGGAGACCGAACCGGAGACGGCGCTCGAAGCGGCTCTCTGGAGCTTCCTCCTCGCGGCGCTCGCGGACGCCGGTTACCGGCCCGAGCTCGCTCGGTGCGTGCGGTGCGGAAGGGAGCTCGGGGGGTCGAGCGCGCGCTTCGATCCCCGCGCCGGCGGGGTCGCCTGCGCGGGGCATGGGGGGGGAGGGCTTCTTCTCTCGCCCGGAACGATCGGCATCCTCGGCGCTCTCGCGTCGGGAACCGCAAGGGAGGCTCCGCTCGCCGGGCGCGAGATCGCGGAAGGGCGAGAGGCATTCCGGCGTTTCTTCGAGGAGCACGGACTCGGACGGACGCCGTTCCGCGCGCTGGACCTGCTCGCGCCGCGCGCGCGAAAGGGATGAACGGTGACCTTTCAAGAAATCGTGATGGCGCTCGAGCGCTTCTGGTCCGACCGCGGCTGCGTGCTCGCAACCCCTTACAACTCGGAGGTCGGAGCCGGAACCTTCAATCCATCGACGTTTCTCCGCGTGCTCGGCCCCGAGCCGTGGAGGACCGCGTATGTCGAGTTCTCCAAGCGCCCGAAGGATGGGCGGTACGCGGAGAACCCGAACCGCGTGCAGGGTTTTCACCAGTACCAAGTCATCCTAAAACCCTCCCCTCCGAACGCGCAGGATGTGTATCTCGACTCCCTCCGCGCGATCGGCATCGATCTCTCGCGGCACGATCTCCGCTTCGTCGAGGACGATTGGGAATCGCCGACGCTCGGCGCGTGGGGGCTCGGCTGGGAAGTGTGGCTCGACGGGATGGAGGTGACCCAGTTCACCTACTTCCAGCAGACCGGAAGCGTGGACCTCGATCCGATCTCCGTCGAGCTGACCTACGGACTCGAGCGCCTCGCGATGTTCATCCAGGGCGTCGATTCGATCTTCGACATCCGCTGGAGCCGCGACCTGACCTGGGGGGACGTCCTGAAGGCGTCGGAGTACGAATGGTGCCATCTGAACTACCGCGAGGCGGATGTGGAATTCCACTTCGAGCTCTTTCGCTTCTACGAAAGGGAAGCCCATCGCCTTCTGGAAAAGGGCTTGATCTTCCCCGGGTACGATTCTATCGTGAAATGTTCGCATATCTTTAATCTGCTTGAGGCGCGCGGGGCGATCAGCGTGACCGAGCGGACCGGATACATCGGGCGGATTCGGCGTCTCGCGCGCCGGGCGGCCCTCGCCTACGTCGAGAAGAGAGAGAACCTCGGGTTCCCGCTTCTCGGGAACGGAGGGGAGGCGTGAAACGAGATCTTCTCATCGAGATCGGCGCGGAGGAGATCCCGGCGTCGTACGTTCCCCCCGCGTGCGAGGCGCTCGCGGAGGCGCTCCCCGCGAGGCTTCGAGAGATGCGGCTCGCGCACGGGAGGGTCGATTCGTTCGCCACGCCCCGCCGTCTCGCTCTCCGGATCGCCGATCTCGACTCGTTGCAGCCGGACGCGGAGCGAGAGGTGACGGGACCGCCGAAGAAGATCGCCTTCGACGCGGACGGGAAACCGACGAAGGCCGCGCTCGGCTTCGCGAAGACGCAAGGGATCCCCATCGAGGCGCTTCGGATCGCCGCGACCGAGAAGGGGGAGTATCTGGCGGCGACGGTGGTCGATCGCGGGAAGCCGGTCGCCGAGCTTCTCGGGCCTCTCGTCCGCGAGGTCGTCGCGACTCTTCCGTTCCCAAGGACGATGCGTTGGGAGCCGAGCGGGTTTCTCTTCGCCCGGCCGATCCAGTGGATCGTTGCCCTTTTCGGGGATGAGGTGATCCCGCTCTCGATCGCAGGCGTGACGAGCGGCCGGGAGAGCCGGGGCCATCGCGTGCTCCACCCCGCGCCGGTTCCGATCGCGGAACCCCGCGCCTACGAGGATGCCCTCCGGCGCGCGGGGGTTCTCGTCTCACCGGATGAGCGCCGGCGGGCGATCGAGAAGGAGATCGAGCGCGCGCTCGCGGGCGGAGAAGGACGTGTCCTGCGAGACGCGGAACTCCTCGAGACCGTGAACTACCTCGTGGAGTATCCGCGGGCGCTTCTCGGGCGGTTCGATCCGCGGATGCTCCGCCTGCCGAACCAAGTCGTGGTGACCGCGATGCGCGCGCACCAGCGCTATTTTGCCGTTGTCGATGAATCCGGCGGGCTCCTCCCCTTCTTCGTCGCGATCGCGAACGGGATCGCGGAGAACGAAGGTGGGATCCGAGCGGGGATGGAGCGCGTGCTGGCGGCGCGCCTCGCCGACGCGGAGTTCTACTGGAATGAAGACCGCGCCGTGCCGCTCGAGGAACGCGTGGACGGCCTCCGGCGGATGGTCTGGCAAGAGGGGATGGGCTCGCTCCTCGAGAAGACCGAACGGATCGAGAAGATCGCCGCGGCGCTCGCTGCGGAATCGGCGCCGGATGCGCGCGGAGCGGCGGCGCGTGCGGCGCGCCTCTCCAAGGCGGACCTCACGACCGAGATGATTCGGGACGGGAAGGAGTTCACGGCGCTGCAGGGGTACATGGGGATGGAGTACGCGCGTTCGGCGGGAGAGCCGGACGAGGTCGCGCGCGCGATCTTCGAGCAATACCTCCCGCGCTTCTCCGGCGACGCGCTCCCCGAGACGATCCCCGGCGCTCTCCTCTCGCTCGCCGACCGCGTCGACACGCTTCTCGGATGTCTCGGTGCGGGTCTCGTTCCGACCGGCTCGCAGGATCCGTATGGACTCCGGCGGCACGCGCTCGCGATTCTTCGCATCCTCGCCGAGAAGAAGGTGAGCGTGCCGCTCGGCCGTCTTCTCGCGATCGGCGCCGAAGCGTACGGCGAGCGTCTTCCCGAACCGGAGAAGACGATCGGGGAAGCGCTCCGCTTCTTCCGCGGCCGGCTCCGCAATCTCCTCGTGGAGAAGGGGCTTCCCTACGACATCGTCGAGGCGGTTCTCGACGTCGGTCTGGACGATCCCGCGGATCTCGAACGGCGCGCCCTCGCGATCCGCGACTTTCGCGAGCGGGAGTCCTTCGAGCGTCTCGTTGTCGGCTTCAAGAGAGTGGTGAACATCCTCAAGGGATCCGATTCCGCGGGCGCGGTCGATCCCTCGCTCCTCGGGGAGCCTGAGGAGAAGGAGTTGCACCGCGCGGCCGAGGAAGCGGCGGGCCGGCTGGAGCGCGCGCTCGTCTCCGCCGACTACCGGGCCGCGATGGAGCACCTGCTCGCGCTCCGTGATCCGATCGACCGCTTTTTCGACAAGGTGCTCGTCATGGACAAGGAGGAGCGGATCCGGGAGAACCGGCTCGCTCTCCTCGCCGAGATCGCTCGAGCGTTTCGCCGCCTGGCCGATCTTTCGAAGGTGGTGCTCGAAGGGGAAAGAGAGTAGTCTCGCCGCCGAGGGATCCATGGTCGAGGAGATCAGCATCGTCTTTCCCGCCTACAACGAGGTCGAGAACGTCGAAGAGGCGGCCCGCCGCGCGCGCGAGGCGATCGCCCTCGCGCGGATTCCGTCCTCGGAGATCATCTTCGTTGACGACGGGAGCACGGACGGCACCGCGGAGAAGGTCGAGGCGCTCGCCGCCGAGGACCCGAGCATCCGTCTGGTGCGCCATCCTCGGAATCGGGGCTACGCAGAGGCCCTGAAGAGCGGGTTCGCCGCCGCGCGCATGAGGTACATCTTCTACTCCGACTCGGACAATCAGTTCGACCTCAAGGAGCTCAAGAACCTCCTTCCCGCCATTGAGGATTACGACATCGTCTGCGGGTTCCGCATCTATCGGTTCGACCCGCTCACCCGCCTCTTCCTCGCGTGGGGGTACAACCTGGTCGCGCGCTCTCTCTTCCGGATCCGCGTGCGGGATATCGATTGCGCCTTCAAGCTTTTCAGGCGCGAGGTGTTCGATCTCATCACGATCGAATCGAAGAAGTTCTTCGTCGACACGGAGATCCTCGCCAAGGCGGCGAAGCATCGTCTGCGCGTCACGGAGATCGGCGTGCGCCACTACCCGCGTCCCGCCGGACGCTCCACGGTTCGGCCGAGCCACGTGATCTCGACCCTTCGCGAGCTCGCAAAGATGTGGATCCGGATCAACTTCGGGCCGCGGGCGGGCGGGAGACGCGCGGGCCGATGAGGCCGGGCGGGCGCGACCTTCTTCTTCTCCTCGCGGTCCCTCTCGTCCTTCTCGTGCTCTTCCCGATGGATCTCGCTCCGGGCCGCTATCTCGTCACGTTCCCCGCGGATCGGTTCGAGCCGTGGGGACCGCCCCGCGAGGGACCCGCATACAACTCCGATTGTCTCCGGTCGTACTTTCCGCGCCGCGCTGGGACCGTCGACGCGCTCCGTGCGGGGAGGATCCCCCTCTGGGACCCCTCCCCCTTCTGCGGCCAGCCGTTCCTCGCGAACTACCAGTCCGGCGTCTTCTATCCGCCGAACCTTCTTCTCCTTCCGTTCTCCGCGGAGCGATCGCTCGGAATCCTCGCGTGGATCCATCTCGTGATCGCCGGGTGGGGGGGGCTCCTTCTCTTCCGCGGCATCGGTCTTTCTCAGGGGACCGCTCTCATCGGAGGTCTTCTCTTCGCGACGAACGGCGCGCTCGCCGTTCGCGCGGGTCAGATCACCATGCTCGCGACCGCCGCATGGATCCCTCTCGTTCTCTTCCTCTCGCGCCGCACGGTGCGCGGCGGGAGCATCGCTCCTCTCGCGCTCGCCTACGCGTGCATGACGCTCGCCGGCTTTCCGCCGATCCTCCTCTGGGGAACGCTCCTCGCGTTCTTCTGGACGCTTCACGAGCATCGCGGGCTCGGTCGGACGGAGGGGATGCGGCCGCTCCTCCGCGCCGCCGGAGGGTTTCTCCTCGGCGGCGCGCTCGCCGCCGCGCAGCTCCTCCCGACCGCGGAGTTCCTCCTCTCCTCGGACCGCATTCGCTTTGGGTATGAAGAGCTTGTCTCCTCTTCGTGGCATCCGGCGGCGCTCATCCGCTTTCTCGTCCCCGGATGGTTTGGATCGCCGATCGACGGCGACTCGTGGATCGAGCTTCTCCGAAGGGGGAACGGCCACTACTACCAGTCGTTTCTCTCCACCGCCGGGTACGTCGGGATCGCGAGCCTCCTCTTCGCGCTCCTCGGGGGGGCGGCGGCGTGGCGGAACCGTTCCGCGCGCTTTCTTCTTCTCGCGGGCGCCGCGGCGCTCGTCGTTCTTCTCGGAAGCCCTCTTCTCCGCGTCGTCTCCCTTCTCCCCGGGCTTGCCGGATCGCGCGTCGACCGGATCGTGCATCTCGTGACGCTTCCGCTCGCGCTCCTCTCCGCGTTCGGGATCGAGAGAGCGAGGCGGGAAGCGTTTCCGCGCCGAGCGGCAGGGGCCGCCGCGCTCGTTCTCGGGCTTCTCCTCCTCGGCCTCTGGGCGGGGAGGGAGAGGATCGCGGAGCGCTTGATCCCTCAAGGGACTCGATTTCTCCCGAGCGCGGAGGCGTCCGCGGGACGCCACGCGCGCGCGGCCCTCTTTCTTGCGGGCGGAACGCTTCTCGTCCTTCTGCCGATCTGCGCGCGGCGGGCCCGGTTCTTTCTTCCCGCGGCGGGCCTCCTTCTCGCGGCGGACAGCGGGTTCGAGGCGCGCCGCTGCCACGTGACCGTGGGGCGGGAGGGACTCCCGGCCGAAACGGCCGAGACCCGCTTTCTCCGCGGCGCGGCGGGAGAGGGGCGCGTCGTCCGCTTCCGGGACCTCGTCTTCCCGCCGGGCCTCCCCGGTCTCTTCGGCGTCCCCGACGTCGAAGGCTATAATGCTTTGACATTCAAAGATTATCGTGCGTACTACCGGGCGCTCGCCCCCGAATCGGTCAAGGAGCGCCGGATCAACCCGCTCGTCGACCCGAGCGATCTCTCCTCTCCGCTCCTCTCCGCCCTCGGCGCGCGGTGGATCCTGACCCGGAGCCCGCTCCGAGCCGGCGACTTTCCCCTGCGCCACGAGGGGCGCTTTCTCGTCTACGAAAACCCGAGGGCCCTCCCCCGGGCATACCTCGCCGAGAAGATCCTCTTCGCGCCGAACGATCCGGAGCGTGCGATCGCCCTTCTCGAGGCGGCCCCGGCGGGGAGCCGGATCGCGGTGTTGGAGGAGAGCGTCCCGGGTTGGCCGCCGGGCGAGCCGGATCTCCCCGCCGGCGGAACGGTGCGGATCGCCTCGAGCGAGCCGGAGCGGGTCGTGATCGAATGCACGGCCGATCGGCCGGGTCTTCTCGTGCTCGCCGACTCGTACGACCGCGGTTGGAGAGCGACGGTCGACGGACTTCCCGCGAGGGTGCACCGCGTGAACCGAATCTTCCGCGGCGTCGCGGTCGGGGCGGGAGAACATCGGGTCGAGTTTCGATACGAACCGCTCTCGTTCACCATCGGGGCTTGGGTGTCGCTTCTCGCCCTCGCCGCCCTCCTCGTCCTTCCGATTCGGCGCCGGCGCGCAAAGCGCTTGCGCGCACCTGGCGAAAGCCGATAGCCTGCGAGGGTCATGCGTCCCGAACGGCTCCTTCCGCTTCTCTTCGTCGGCGTCGCGCTCGTCGTCTTTCGCGGATCCGTCTTCGAGGGGCGGGCCGAGATCCCCTGCAACCCCAACCGGTGGCTTCCCTGGCGGCTTCACGCCTCCGCGGAGGAGATCGCCCCGCCGGCGGTGAACTCGGACACGCCTCTCGCGTACTTCCCGCGGCGCGTTTTCGCGACCGAGAGGATGCGCGCGGGAGACCTCCCCCTCTGGGATCCCTTCACGTTCACCGGCCAGCCGTTCCTCGCGAACTACCAGTCGGCCCTCTTCTATCCGATCAACCTGCTCCTCTACGCGGTCGAGCCGATGCGCGCGACCGGTTGGCACCTCTTGATCCACTTCGTCCTGGCGGGGTTCTTCTTCTATCGGTGCGCGCGCTCCTTCGGGCTCGCGCCCGGACCTTCGGCGGCGGGGGCGCTTCTCTTCGAGCTGAACCCGTTCTTTCTCACGCGCATCGGACATCCGACCTTCGTGGCGACGGCGGCTTGGCTCCCGCTCGCGATTCTCGCCGCCAGAAGGCTCGCGCGCGCCCCCACCGCCGGGAACGCCGCGTTTCTTGCGGGATCGCTCGCCCTGGCGGCATTCGCCGGGTTTCCGCAGACGCTCGTCCACATCGCCTACGCGGTCGGTTTCTGCATGCTCCTCGCTCTCGCGATGGATCCGGAGGTTCGGAAAACGCGGGCGGCGTTCGTCTTCGCGGGAAGCGCGCTTCTCGCCGCGGGGATCGCGGCCGTCCAGATCCTCCCGACGGCGGAGCTGCTCCGCCTTTCGACCCGGGACGCCCTCGATCTCCCGACGTTCCTCTCGGGCACCCATCATCCGGCGATGCTCGTCAAGACGGTCGTCCCGGACTTCTTCGGAAACCCGATGCGGGAGAACCTCTGGTCGACCCTCTTCCAATCGGGGAACGGGCTCTTCCGGCAGAACTATGTTTCAACATTAAATTATTTCGGCGTGCTCCCCCTCGCGATCGGGCTCTACGGGCTCGCCGCGGGGCGGAGCCGCCTCTTTCTTCTCGGGCTCTTCCTCTTTCCCCTTCTCGTTCTTTGGGGGACGCCGTTCGCCGAGGCCGCCTTTCATCTTCCCGGGTTCCGCTTCTCCCGGCCCGACCGTTTGATTCTTCTTCCTCTCTTCGCGAACGCCCTCGCGTTCGCGTTCGGGCTCGAACGATTGAACCGGCGGCCGCGAGCGGTTTCCAGCGGGGTGTGCGCGGTGCTCGGGCTCTTTCTTCTCCTCGGAGGGGCGGCGGCTCTCTTCCGCGATCCGCTCGTCCGCTTCTTCCTCGATGGGCGCGCGCTCGTCGCCGGCGGCATCGCGGAGCTCCCCGCGGGGCCGGTTTCTCTCGACTCGCTCGCGGGGACGGTTCTCGTTTCCGCGCTCACCACCGTCCTTCTCGCGGCTGTCTCTCTTGTCCTTCTCTTCGCGCGGCCGAGGGTCGGGGCGAGGGGCTTCCTCGCGGGTGTTCTCCTCCTCGCGGGCGGCGATCTTCTTCTCTTCCACTCGCGCTTTCACCTCGACCTCCCGCCCGAGATCCTCTTTCGCGAGACGCCGGAGATCGCGCGGATCCGGGAGGAGCTTGGAGCGCACGGGCGGATCGCGCGCTTCGGTCCCGGGGCGACCGATCTTCTGCCGCCGGCCACCGCCTCTCTCTACGGAATCCACGATGTCGGCGGGATCAACGCGATCAACCTGGAAAGATACCGGCGCTTCCTCGAGCTGATCGAGCCGGGACTCTACGGGTACCGGCGCTACCGCCCGTTCCATCGCCCCGAGAGCCTCTCCTCTCCCTTGCTCCGGCTCTTGGGCGCCCGTGTCTACGGGGTCGACACGGAGGGGAGGGTTCTGCCGATGACGGTCGGGGAACCTCTCCCGCGCGCGTCGCTCCACCACACATGGGAGACGCTCCCCGAGAAGAAGATTCTCGAACGCCTCCGCTCTCCCTCGTTCGATCCGGCGGGAACGGTTTACCTCGAGGAGCCGGCGCCGACTCCGCCCGGCGTTTCCGGAGGCGGCTCCGCCTCGATCGAGCTCTACGAGCCGGATCGAGTGGTCGTTCGCACCGAATCGGGCGCCGACTCGTTCCTTCTCCTCGCGGACGCGTGGTTCCCCGGATGGACCGCCTCGGTGGACGGCGCGCCGGCGAAGATCTACCGCGCCGACTACGCCTTCCGGGGCGTCCACCTGCCGGCCGGCGGGCATGTGGTAGACTTCCGCTATCGACCGGCGTCCTTCAGGGTCGGAGGAATCGTCTCCCTCCTCTCGCTCGGGGCCGCGGTTATTTTGCTTATCAAGGATCGAAGAAGGAGGGGGGGATGAGCCGAGTTCTCGTCATCGGGATCGACGGCGTCACGTTCGACACGCTCGATCCGTGGATGGACGAGGGGATACTCCCCTACCTCGCGTCGCTCCGCGAGGAGGGGGTTCACGCGCCCCTCCGGTCGGTCTTCCCGCCGATCACCGCTCCCGCGTGGGCCTCGTTCCAGACCGGCATGAACCCGGGAAAGACCGGGATCTTCGAGTTCCTCTATTCGAAGGGAGGGCTTGACGATCCGGTCCCGGTGAACGCGACGTTTCGGGACGGAGTTCCGGTCTGGGAGATCCTCTCACGGAACGGGAAGAAGGTGATCGCTCTCGGGGTTCCGCTCACCTACCCGCCCGACCCGGTCGACGGCTGCATCGTCGGCGACTTCCTCATGCCGCGCGGCGTCCGCGATTTCACTCACCCGCCCGAGCTTCTCGATGAGATCGAAGCCGCGCTCGGACCCTATCCCGTTTATCACAAAGAGGTCTATCAGAAGGGGAAGGTCGGGCGCCTGATCGACGAGGCGTTCGAGATCCTCCGCTACCGGCGCGCGCTCGCCCTTCGCCTTCTCCGCGAGAAGGAGTGGGACTTCGCGATCGCCTACTTCGAGGGGACGGACCGCATCCAGCACGAGGTGTGGCACATCTTCGACGAGACGCACCCGCGCTCGAATCGGAAAGAAACCGCTCTCTATCGAACCCGGGTCCTCGACTTCTATCGGGAGGTCGACGATACGGCGCGAATGCTCGCGGAGATCGGGCGCGAGCGTGGAGCGGTCGAGTTCGTCCTTTCGGACCACGGCTTCGGGCCGATCCACTATTATTTGAACTTCAACGTTTGGCTGCTCGAGAAGGGATTCCTCGCGCTGAAGCGGGACGCCCTCACGCGCGCGAAGACGCTTCTCTTCCGCGCGGGAATCACGCCGGCGTTCGGCTACCGCGCGGCGATGCGTCTCGGTCTGGCCGGGCTCCGCCTCTCGCGCGGGGTCGGGGGGCGCTCCGGCCTCTTCCGGCTCATCAACCGCCTCTTTCTCTCCCTCGACAACATCGATTGGGAACGAACGCGCGCCTACTCGAAGGGAAACTACGGGCAGATCTACGTCAACCTGAAGGGGAGGGAGCCGCACGGGTCGGTGGAGCCGGAGGCGTACGAGGGGACGGTGCGGGAGCTGATCGAGGAGCTTCGCCGGATCGAGAGCCCCGAGGGGGGCCCTCTTCTCTCCGACGTGTTCCGCAGGGAGGAACGCTTCACAGGGCCGCACGTGGTTCGGATGCCGGACGTGCTCTTCATTCCTCGAGATATGAAGTACAAAGCGCTCGGGATCGTCGATTTCACGACCAGGAGCTTCATCGAGCCGACGTTCGGGAACTCGGGAGACCACCGAATGAACGGGATCTTCCTCGCTCGGGGCGGGCCGATCCGCGCGCGGCGGGAGCGGCTTCCCGAGATCTCGATCTGCGACGTCGCCCCCACGATTCTTCACCTGTTCGGCGAGGCGATCCCCAACGACATGGACGGCCGCGCGATCGAGGAGGCGTTCGGGGAGGAATGGAGAAGGGCGCACCCGGTTCGCTTCCGGGAGCCGTACGAGGCGCGCCCGAAGGGGGAGAGGGCGCTCACCGAGGAGGAGCGGCGCGAGATCGTCGAGCGCCTGAAGGGAATGGGGTATGTGGGATAGACGCGATCTCCTCGTCGCGTTTCTTCTCGGCCTCCTCTCACTCCTCCTCTTCCTTCAGTACCTGGACTACGGCATCAACGACGACGAGGGCTACCTCCTCGGCGGCGTTACCCGGATCCTCGAGGGGGAGGTCCCGTACAGGGATTTTCACCACACGTACGCCCCGGGTCGCTTCTACCTCGTCGCTCTTCTCTTCCGGGTTTTCGGCGAGGACCTCTTCGTGGTGCGCGGCCTGTGGGTGGCGCTCCGCGTCGTGATCGTCTGCCTCGCCTACCTCGCGGGGCGGCGGGTCCTCTCCCGTTCGGGCGCGGTCGCCGCGAGTCTCTTCTTCATCGCCGCTCCAGGGCCGTGGCACAAGAGCTTCTTTCATCTGTTTCTTCTGGCGAACCTTCTCGCGCTGATGGGGCTTCCCGGGCCAAGGGCGCGCGGCGCCGCGGCGGCCGGTCTTCTCGCGGGAGCGACGTTCCTCTTTCGGCAGGATCTCGGGGTTTTCGTCTTTCTCGTGTACGGGCTTCTTCTTCTTCTCGGCCGCCGGACCGGCGAGAACGCGGCGCGCGGAGCGGCGTTCTTTCTAAGCGCGGCGGCGGCGATCCTCCCCTTCGTTCTCTATTTCGCGGCCGAGGGGGCGCTTCCCGCGGCCGCGTCGAAGGTCCTTCTCGCGGGGATGCGGGATAACCGGACGAACGCGCTCCCCTTCCCGAGCCTTTTCCATCCGATTTCCGGGGGCGTCTCCGGCCTCGCGTTCTTTCTTCTTCGTCTCCTTTATTATGTGCCGGTTCCGCTCGCGCTCCTCGCCGGGGCGAGTGGAGTGAGGGGACTCCTCCGCGGGCGTCCGGACGGGAGACCCCTCTTGGTCCTCTCGCTTCTTGGCCTTCTTTCCTTCAACCAAGCGCTCTGGCGGAGCGACCTCGCGCATCTCTTTCAGGCGGTCGGCGCGGCGTATCTTCTTCTCCCTTGGGCGCTCGAACGGATCGCCCTGCGATCGGCTCCGGCGCGTGCGGCGCTCCTCTCTGCGCCTCCCGTCCTTCTTCTTCTCGCGATCTTCATCTACGCGGACGCGTACCGATCGCCCCTCAAACGGCCCTGGATCGCCGCCGAGGGGCTTCAGCCGATCCCTCCCTACTACACCGGCTCGATCGCGCAGGTAGGCGGCCGCGTCGAGCGCCTCACGCTTCGGAAGGCGAGGGTGCGCGTTCCGCCCGAGGAGGCGAGGTCTCTCGAAGCGATCGGCAAGGTCCTCGACCGCTACAGTTCTCCGGGCGATTATGTCCTCACGGTCCCGGGATTCCAGATGATCTACTTTCTCTTCGACCGCGCGAACCCGACCTCGTTCATTCACCTGCGAAGGGGATTCGACGCGCCCGCCGAGGAGGAGGCGTATATTCGGGATCTACTGAACCGCCCGACGAAGCTCGTTCTCCTCAGGGACATTCCGCTCGACGGACGAGAGGAACGCCGCTTCCGGAACTACGCGCCGCGCGTCTTCGATGCGATCGAGCGCGCCTTCGAGCCGGTCGAAAGGTTGGGCGACCTGATCGTGTACCGGCGCGCGGAGGGGGAGCGGTGAGAGGGAACCTCCTCCGGCTCGCCGTCACGATCGCGCTCCTCGCGCTCGTCCTCTCCCGCGTCGACCGGGAGGAGCTCAGCCTCGCCGGTTCCGAGGTGAGGGTTCTCCTTCTTCTCGCCGGATATGGGCTCAACCTCGTCATGGTCTTCTTGAACACCTACCGGTGGCAGATCCTCGTGAGGCCTCTCGGGGCGAGCGTGGGTCTTTTCCGGCTCACCTCGTATTACTTCGTGTGCATGTTCTTCAACAACTTCATGCCGACCTCGATCGGCGGAGACGTGGTCCGCGTGCTCGACCTCGCCCGCGACACGGGAGAGCGCTCCTCGGCGATGGCTTCGGTTCTCGTCGAGCGCCTTCTCGGTCTCTATGTGCTTCTGCCGATCTCGATCGCGGCGTTTCTCCATCTCTATCCCACTCTTCCCGAGCGAGGCTCCTTCCTCGCCGCGGAGGCGGCGATGGCGGTTCTCTTCCTCGCCGGCACCGTCGCGATCCGGCGGAGCACGCTCCGCCGCGCGGAACCGCTTCTCAAACCATTCGCGCCCCTTCTCCATCGGATGGACGCGCGCCGGAGAGCGGGGAGGCTCTACGATTTTCTGGACGCATACAAGAAGCACCTCGGCGCCGTCCTCGCGGCGTTTCTTCTCTCGCTCCTCTCCCGATCGGTGTGGGTGTTCAGCTGCTGGGTTCTCGCGGAGTCGCTCGGCATCCGTCTTTCGGTCGCCCACTTCTTTCTCCTCATGCCGCTGGTGGAGATCGGGAGGATGCTTCCTCTCTCGCTCGCCGGGATCGGGATCCGCGAGGGCGTGATGCTCCTTCTGCTCCGTCTGTTCGGCGTGAGCGACACGCGGGCCGTGCTTCTCGCCTTCCTGATCTATGGGATCTTCGTGGTGAACGGGCTTTTCGGAGGGATCGTGTACGGACTCCGCGGCTTCGTCGAGAGCCGAAAGAGGCGCCGCGATGCCGCCGCGTAGAAGGGTGCGGCGGCGGACCGTCCTCCTCGGGCTCTATGTCTTCGCGCTGATCCTCCGACTCGCCTATCTTTGGGACGCGAGAGACAATCCCTTCCCCGACGCTCTCGGGCTCGACGCACGCTACTACGATCTCCGCGCCGAGGAGATCCTCCGCGAGGGGCTCATCGGCGACGACGCCTACTTCATGGGACCCCTCTATCCGCATCTTCTCGCGGCCGTCTACGGTCTCGCGGGGAGGAACCTTCTTCTCGTCCGCATCCTTCAGGCGTTCGCCGGCGCGGCCGTTCCGGTGCTCCTCTATCGGATCGGCTCGCGCTTCATGAGCCCCACGGTCGCACTCGTCGCGGCCGCGGCGGCCGCGCTCCACGCCCCGTTCATCTTCTATACCTCCTCGATCCTGGACACGGCCCTCTCGGTGGTCCTTCTTCTTTGGATCCTGGACCGGCTCAGCGTATCGGCCGCGCGCGCCTCGTTTCGGCACCCGCTTCTCACCGGCGTTCTCTTCGGCCTCGCCGCGGCAGGGAGGGGGAACGTGCTTCTCTTCCTCCCCTTCGCCCTCTTCGCGCTCGCCCGCGCCGAGCCGGGGAAGAGACGGGAATTCCGCGCGCCGTTCGCTCTTCTTCTCGGGGTTCTCGTCGTGATCGGGGCGACGACCGCGAGGAACTACGCGGCGAGCGGGGATTTCGTCCCGCTCACCTCGAACGGCGGGCTCAACTTCTACATCGGAAACGGGCCGGAATCCTCCGGGGCCTACGAGAAGCCGAAGGGCCTCGACGTGGACGAGGACCCGTCGGGGCGCCGTCTTCTCGAGAGACAGCTCGGCCGCCCGCTCTCCCCATCCGAGGTCTCCGCCGAGTGGTTCTCCCGCGCGACCGCGTGGATCCGCGAGAACCCCGGCGCGGAGCTCCGCCTTCTTCTCAAGAAGACGATTCTTTTCTTCTCGACATTTGAAATTCCGCAGATCGAAACGTATCGGTTTCAGATGCGCTACAGCCCGATCATCCGGGTTCTCCATGCCCCGTTCGGCGTGTTCGCTCCCCTGGCGCTCGCCGGACTCTTCCTCGCCCGCGGGCGAAACCTCTTCCTCCCCGTGTCCTTCGTCTTCTCGTACGCGGCGTCGATCGTTCTCTTCTTCGTTCTCACGCGGTATCGCCTGCCGGTCGTCCCGATGCTGCTCCTCTTCGCCGCTGCGACCTTAGTCGCCTTCGTCGAGGAGGCCGCGAAAGGATGCCGGGGCGCTCTCCTCCGCCGCTTCCTGTGGATCGTTCCGTTCTTCGCTCTCTGCAACGTCAACTTCTACCGTCTCTCCGCGTCGATTGGCGAGGCGCAGTCGTACTATCGTCTCGGCATCATCCATCAGAGCCGCGGCGAAGCCGAGCAGGCGGTTCTCGCCTACCGCCGTTCGATCGAGCTCGATCCGGATTATGAGCGCTCGCGGCTCAACCTCGGCGAGCTTCTCGCGGTCACCGACCGGAAGGAGGAAGCGGAGGCTCTCTTCCGCGAGGCGATGCGGATCGAGCCCGAGTACCCGAAGGCATCTCTCAATCTGGGCACCCTCCTCTACCGCTCGGGGCGGACGGAGGAAGGGAAGGCGTTCCTCGAGGAGGCGCTTCGTCTCGATCCGGGCTACGGAAAGGCATGGCTTCATCTCTCCGCGCTCGCGCTTCTCGAGGGGGATCCCGACGGTGCCGAGAAGGCGTTCGCCGCGCTCGCCTCGCTCGCGCCGGACGATCCGATCCGCGGGCTCGCCGAGGAGTTCCTCACGCGGATCGAGGAGTTCGATCGAATCGCCGTGTGGCGCGAGGCGAACAGTCTCCCGCGCGCTCTTCCTCCGGCCACGCGCGAGGCGGCCACGGCGGAGCTCTTTCGCGATCGTGCCGACTGCCTCGCGCTCTACCGCGCGGGCGCGGCCGGAGGGGACCCCTCGGCGCTCTACGCTCTCGGCGCGGCCCTCTATCGGGAGGAGGATTGGGCGGGCGCGTCCGCGGCGTTCGAACAAGCTGCGCGGAGCGCGGAAGGCCATCCCTTTCTCGGCTTCGCGCGCGGGCTCGTCCGCTTCCGCGAAGGCCGCCCGGAGGAGGCGCTTCCACTTTTCGTCGAGGAGACGGAGGCGAATCCGGATTTTCTTCCCGCGTGGAGGAACGCAGCGATCCTCGCTTCCCGGCTCGGGCTGCACGGCGAGGCGCGGCGTCTCGCGGGCGAGTACGCCGCGAGAGCCGAGGAGGAGGACGAGGCGATCCGCTCGATCCTCTCCGCGTCCCCGCCCTCCGCTCAGGGAACCCGGTAGAGCTCGAGCCCTCCCCATTCTCCGCGCGGCTCGCAGGCCTTCCACGCTCGGTCGAGGATCGCGAGCGCGCGCGCCGGCGCGTATCGCGAAAACACACGCTCGAGCGAGCGGTTCACGAGAACCCACCGAATCTCTTCTTGTCTCAAGTGATTAAGAAAGGCCTCGTTCGAACCGGATCGTTCGGCCAGACGGACGATGCGGGAGGCCTCGAAGAAGCTGTCCGCCGCGTAGGGGCGGTGGAGATAGTACCCGCGGTTCTCCCAGACGAGAAGGATCCGCTCTCCGGCGGGGACGGTCCGCTCGGCGGCACGGAAGGCGGCGTACGACTGGATCTTTCGCCGGAGATAGGAGTCCTCGCTCTCCCGTCCGGAAACGACCGGGAGCGCGTCGCGGCGGGTCTCCGCGAGCGCGGGCGCGAGAAGCCCCGCCGCGATCGCGAGGAAGAGACCTCCCTGAAACACGCCGAAGGCTCCGCGCTCGGTTCTCCAGAACCCTCCCGCGGCGGCGGCGAGAAGAAGAACGACCGGAAGCAAGAACCGAAGCTGCTGCGACCCGAGGCCCCACAGATAGATGCCCGCGAGGGAGAGGAGAAGAACCCCCCGCGTCTCCCGTCCTCCGCGGACCCACGCCCAGAACGCCCAGAGGAGAAGGGCGGGGGAGAGGACCCCGTCGAAAAAGGCGTAGCGCGGCTCCCCGCGAAGAACCGCGTTCCACGGGAGGATTAGGAATCGAAGCGGATCCCTCCCCATGCCGATCGATCGCTGCCAGGCGAGAAGCCTCTCGTCGAGAACTGTGTCCCAGCCGTGTCCGCCGAGGATGGAGGGGAAGAGCGGAAAGAGGGGATTTCCGGTCTCCGCCCATGCCTTGAGGAGCCAAGGGGCGAGAGGAAGATGGGAGAGAAGAAGGAACGCGATCACGCTCCCCGCGGACACCGGGCGCGCGCGCTTCCCGAGCACGGGGAGAAGAAGAAGCGCGAAGAGGAGTGGATAGGCGGCGTAGGCGCTGTACTTCGTCGCGAGCATCCCTCCCGCGAGGAGGGAACCGGCCGCGAGATCCGCGCGGCCGGCTGCTCGCGCATGCCGCGCGAGAAGTAGAAACGAAGCCCCGAAAAAGATGGCCGCCGCAAGATCCACGTTCCCGATCGTGCGGGGGTCAAGAACCAGAGGGAGCGTGAGGAAGAGAGCGGCGGCGGCGAGACCGGACGGCGCGCGGAAAACCTCCCGCGCGAGACGCGCCGCGAGCGTCGCTGCGGCGAGGGCGAGAAGAAGATGGAACGCGCGCGCGGCCGTCGCGCCGCCGATGAGAGCGGCTCCCGCGAAGAGGAGATCCGATCCGTGCGGCATGCGCGCGTAGACGAGGTCCGGCGCTCCTTCGAACCGGCCGTTCTCCGCGTAGGCACGGGCGATCGGCATGTGGTACACGATCGGGTCGTTCGCGGTGAGCGGGGCGAGCGTTCGGACAAGAAGGAGGGCCGCGGCGAGCACGGCGAGCAACCCGAGCGCGAGGGGGAAGAACGTCCGGCGGAGAGACGGCGCGCGGACGGAGATCTTCCGCGGCAGGCCTGCGGCGAAGAACGGGACGAGAAGACCGGCGCCGAGAGCGGCCGGGCGGAAGAGGCCCGCCGCGAGGAGCGCGAAGGAAAGAAGAGAGGAGAGAAGGCCGCCGAGCGCGAAGCAGAGAACCGCGGGTCGGTCCCCGAGCCGGAGAAGCCGCGCGAGCCCGCTCCCTCCCGCGAGGAGCAACCCTCCGTAGAGAAGGGCGCCGGCGATTCCTTTCGCCTGGCCGCCGGCGTCCCATCCGGTACCGTCCGAAGCAGCCGGGAGGCCGAGATCGAGACGCGGCGGGTGCGTGAGGAAGAAGAACGCGGAGAGGAAGAGCGCGGCTCCCGCCCAGAACAGAAGGGCGACCCACCGGACTTGCTGATGTCCTGCATCCGACACGAAGGCGGCAACCTCCCCGCGAGAGAACCTCCCCTTCGAACGTGAAGCAACGTATCACGGAAGGGCGCTTCCCACAACGCCGCGGGCCCTTCGTTCCGGCTCTTGACACGCCCACGGCCATTCAGTATAGTGAACGCGCTTGATTTCCATAGGGTTAGAAACACGCGGCCCTGAGGCCCGCTCGAGGCTGCGGCGAGCGGAAGGAGGAAGGTAAGGTGTCGGGTACGATGAGACGGACTGGGTGGGTCCGCGCGGGGTTGTCGGTGCTCCTTCTCTCGATCCTCGCCTGCGGAGACGACGACTCCGGCCAGTCGATCTTCGACTGCCCGAATTGCGAGCACTGGACTCGGGTCTTCGAGGGGAACGTCAACTTCCCGGCCTACATGCCCGGCACGACCGACATCATCGCCTTCAGCTCGGACCGCGGGAACAGCAGGAACACCGAGAACATCTGGGTTGTCGACCTAGACGGCCCGGGCGGAGAGCCTGTCTTCTACCAGATCACCAATTCTCCCGACGACGAGTTCGACCCTTCCTGGTCGCCGGACGGAACGCGCTTGGCCTACACGGCGGTCCTCCGCGACGAGATGAACAGGCCCGGTTACGAGATCTTCATGATCCGCGTGGATGACTTCTCCAACCCCGGCGACGAGGTGCGCCTCACGAACACCGACTTCTCCGACGAGGTGGTCGTTTCGAAACCCGCCTCGTCGACTTGGCTGGACAACCAAACGATCCTCTATTCTGATGGGCAAGACGTGTTCACGATCGAGCTCGAAGGAAACGAACCGGGCGCGCGAACGAAGATGATCAACGATCCTTCGGATTTCATCTTTTCGGGAACGAACGACTTTGTGGAGAACCAGGCGGCCGCGGTGCGCCTGGGCGGCCGCGACCTCGTCTATTTCGTGTCGGACAGCCGCGTTCCCTTTGGATCGATCCACGTGGAAGCGAAGGACATCGGAGGAGATACCGTCTACGCGGAGATCTTCCTCGAGGGGGTCCCCACCGGCGTGCGGACGCCGAACATCGTCGGCGGGCGTCCGCTCGGGAACTACGTCGTCGGGGCTTCGGTGACCGACCCGCTCGCATCGGAGGACTACTGCGACACACTTCTTTCCGCGCCGTTCGCCGTCTTCGAAAACGACACGACAAACGTAAGCTTCACCTTTGACAACCCGCGCGGAACGATCGTCCTCATCGCGGGTCCGTGGGGCTCGAACTTCTACTACGACAACAAGTATCAGGGCGTGATCCGGCGGGACACCACGAACATCGAGTGCGTGTATCCCGGCCTTCACGAGCTGAAGCTCGTGTCGATCGAGGCGCGAGATACTCTCGGCGTTCTACTCCGCGACTCGATCTGGGTCGCCGTCGGAGAGAACGAGGTCAAGACCTGCACGCTCGACGTGAGCGGGAGGACGGGGAAGGCGAGAGGCACGGGCGGAGCCACCTCGATTCGCCCGTTGAGAGCCGTTCGCAAGGGCGCTGAGGTTGCCCAGCACGACCTCCCGGTTCTCTGGAGGTACGACTCGGAAGACGGCTCTTACGTTCCGATCTCCGAGCCGGGCGAGTACCCCTCCCACCCGGCCGTCGATCCGACGGGGGAATATGTTGCCTATATAGTTGATTTCCGAAGACTTAAAGTTGTCTCTGCCGTGACCGGCCTCACCCGGTGGGTTCCCCTCCCCGGAGCCACCGGCATCAACATCTGCTTCCGCGAGGCGATGCATCCTTGCTGGTCCTCGGACGGAGGGCGGCTTCTCCTCTCGCTTTCGCCCTGCATCGACCAGCCATCTTCGGACGGCAGCGCGACCGAGTTTGACGGGTGGGAGGTCGAGATCGGGCCTTTTCTCCCCCGGTAGGGGGGCGGGCTAACCGGTTCCCCTTTCATCGGTAAGAGTTGACACTCGCGAGAACGGTTTGGTATAATCGCGGGCGATGCGGCGGATTTCATCCAAATGGCCCAGGGCATCCCGCAGCGCGAAGCGTCGCCGTAACTCGCTGTTCTAGAATGGGATATGCAAGAAGGCTGCGGAAGATACGGACTTTCCAACAAGGAGGTGGTCAGAGGAAGAAACGGGTTCAACAAGCTTCCGAGGAATTCCGCAACGTCCGGCGGGGGCCGAATCCGTCGCTGGCCGCCGGTGGGGCGCTGCGGATGTGGGGTCTCTAGTTTCCGCTCCGAAGCCGACTTCCGAGCACGGGAGACGGGGTGGGAGCATCGACCCACGGTTGTTCTCTGTTCCTTGTGCGATGGAGGGCAGACGGTATGAGGAACACCAAGCTCATGACCTTGGCTGCGCTGGTCGTGGGGCTCTCTCTCGTGGCGGCCGTTTCGGCGATGGCCGCGATCGAGAAGACCCCGCGTTCCCCCGAAGCCTTGCGACACCCGAGCGGCGAGATCTTCTCGGCGAACGGGGACGTAATCTACACGAAAGAGGGCGCGCGGTCGGACACCACGTGGATCACAGCCCACGACGACACCCGGTGTGACGACAACCTGGGCACCCCGGCTGACGGCGGCCAGGGGAACAGTGCCCCCGGCTATGCCACGTGGTGCTGGGAACGCGGCTACCTGGGCGGCGGCCTGTACGACTCGTGCGCGTCGACGACCTTGATGCCGAATCCCGGGTGCTTCACCCACTACGACGTCTACACGCTTCTCGTGAACCAGTGGCACCTCGACACGCTGGACCGATACAACCCGGCGGTCGAGGAATCCACCCCCTGGTGCGGCGAGTGGGGCGACACGCTCGTCTGGGAGAACCCGTACGGATACGGCCCGCAGTACAACTACAGCATGATCCTGAACCTCGGCCGCCCGGGGACGACCGGCTTCAACTCCGGAACCGGCTTCACGATCGGCGGCATCCACATGTACGACGTGGAGATCGCGTACGACTACTGCTACCTGGAATACGCGGTCAGCAACAACGAGACCTTGGCGACCTGGTTCGAGCTGGACCGCTACAACGGGACGTCGAACCCGGAGCCGCCGATTCAGTGCCCGGGGACCGGTCTCGGCCGGTACGGATGCGCGCAGTACGAGAGCTTCCAGGTGATCGGTCCGAGCGTGAACAACACGTCGACCAACCTGCTCGTTCGTTGGCGCTTCGCCTCGGACAGCGCGTGGGACGATGAGGACGCGAACGGCGGCGTCTGGACGGACGGCGCGTGGCGCATCGACCACATCTACGCGGGCGGCAAGTCGGGCGGCCATTACCCGAACGGCGGCGGGGTGGAGACGTTCGAGGCCGGATTCGGCCCCGAGTGGTCCACGCCGAGCCTTCCGCAGGCGCAGCTTGGCGGCTTCTGGAGCGGCGGCAAGTGGGTCAACGGGACCCCGGTCGTCTGCGACTGGTGGCATCTCGAGCTGAACCCGGACTACTCGAACTTCGGCAACACCTGCGAGTACACGAACACCTGGATGTGGGTAGCGGACGACCAGGCCTTCACCCAGAACCAGGAAGACGGCTACCACTACCGGCTCGTCACGCCCGTGTTCGAGAGCGGTCCGAACAACCCGTTCTACGATCCGGATCCTCCGGGACCGGGGTCCGAGAACCGGTGGACCGGCGTCGTGGTCGAGTTTGACGAGTACCTTTGCATCAAGGACATCGTCGGCGACGTGACCGACACGCAGTGCCGGGTCTACAACTCGAGCATCAACCGCTGGAGCCAGTGGGAGGGCGACAACTACGTGATCGTCGGCGGTTGCCAGTTCTGGAACATCAACACGTTCGACGAGTGGACCCAGTACCTCGGCCCGGATATCGACTCGGTCCAGTTCTCCTGGGAGTTCCTGGATCGGTGCGATTACAACGCCTCGTCCGAGCTTCCCTGCATGGGGCAGCACCGGAAGGCGACCTACCTCATCGACAACGTGAGCATCGGCGTGTTCGAGCAGCGCGGGACGCAGTGGGCGCAGGGGCAGACCGAGCGCTTCGCCGACACGTTCGCGCGCGACGTCGCGATGCACCCGATGTTCAAGGAGAACTGGGAGCTCTTCCCGACCGACGTCTGGGAGCAGGAAGACTCGATGACCATCCAGGTCCGCGACATCGACGGGGTCATGGGCGGTCCTCCGCCCCAGAACTCCGGCGTGCGGATTCACTGGCGGATCTCGACGACCTGCGGGACGACCTGGGACAAGGAGCCCGGCCGTCCGCAGGGCGCGACCTACTTCCCGGCGGCCAACTGGAACTCGAAGGTGATGAACTTCTCGGTTCCGGACGACGAAGACGCGCAGGGGACCAAGGCCGAGTTCAACGGCGTGTACTCCACGATCATCACGATCGCGGACAACGCGACGTACCTCGGCGCCGGGGCGACCCTGTGGCCCGAAGGGACGATGATCGAGTACTACTTCACGGCGCTGGACAGCTTGGGCACCCGGGATACGGTTCCGAACCGGAACGCGATTCGCCGGAACGATCTCCGGCTCGTCGAGACGACCGTGGGCAAGCAGCACGATCGCCGGCTCCCGTGGCCGTTCGACGTGAGGGTGCTACCGTGCCCGACCTCGAAAGACCCGCTCCCCTCGGGCCAGAACCATCCGGTTCTCCTGGTCGACGGGTACGGCCGGACCGCGTACGACATCTCGACCGACCCGAACTTCTCGCAGTCCGGAGTCACCTCGTTCCCGTTAGTGCATCAGATCTTCGAGGAGTCGCTGAAGCGCCTCGGCGTTCAGTACGACTTCTACCGCCAGGGCTACGGCGTCAGCCGGGGGAACGCCCCGATCTACTCGCAGCCCTTCCACAAGGACAGCTACGGCGGCGTGATCAACCACATCGGCGCGATGGCGCGGCGCTACAAGACTGTGATCTGGTTCTTCGGCACGTTCAGCAACGAGAGAACGGTCGTGGACTCGTCGCAGCTCGAGATCGCCACGTACCTCGACATCGCAGGCGTGAACTTCCCCGACTCGGCCAACATCTGGGTACTCGGGGAAAACCTCTGCGAGGATAACGAGCTGACCGACCCGGCTTGGACGAGAAGCGGCAACCAGACGACCAACGGCGCCTTCTTCTGGAAGACGCTTTGCGGTCTGACGGAGAAGGCCGGAGGCTGCACGGACCAGGCGGGTCACGGCGGCCCCGGAGAGGCGTACCGCTACTACCTCGTGGGCCAGGCGGGCACCTGCCTCGCGGGAATCACAAAGGCTCAAGGGTATTGGGACTGCCCGATCCGTGGGCACCCCGACGATGAGGCCACCACCGCAGCCGCGACCGCGCTCATCAAGTACCATGATGATCTCGGCGCGGGCAAGTTCGCCGCGTCGTTCAGGCGTCATGCGAACGGAAGCAAGGCGATCCTGTCGTTCGTCTCCCTCGAGCACTTCACGAGCGCGCAAGAACGCGACTGCGTGGTGCAGGCCGTTCTCGGACGCGCCGGAGACGGCATTGGCGACAACCTGCAGTTCAACACCGGCATCCCGACGCCGCGCGCGAACTGCACGATCAACGTCGACGTGCCGGACGGTGTTCCGTCGATCTTCGCCCTCAGGCAGAACGTTCCGAACCCGTTCAACCCGATCACGACGATCTACTTCGATCTGCCGAAGCAGACGAAGACGACGCTTCGGGTGTACGACATCGCGGGCCGCGAGGTCCGCACGCTCGTGGACGGCGTTCTGAACGAAGGGCCGCACGAGGCGACATGGAACGGGAAGGACAACTCCGGACGCGACGCGGCGAGCGGCGTGTACTTCTACCGCCTCGACGCGGAGAAGGACACGGCCACGCGGAAGATGGTGCTGCTCCGGTAATCTAGCCGGGCGGTTACCGCTTCGAACCGGATCGCCGGGGCTTCGGCCCCGGCGATCTTGTTTGTGCGCGCGAGTCGCCGGCTCACGCCATCGCCTCTCCTCGCGCAGGTTCAAAGCGCCTAGGAACACGGCATTTGGGTTGACACCCGAGGAAGCCGTTTGGTATAGTCGCGTGGCGACGCTGAGGAGGCGAATGCGACTTAACCCCGGACTCTGTAAGAACTTACATGATCGGAGTGCTCCGCATGATCCAGAGGCGAGTTTTCAAAGGGACGGTTCTTCTTCTTCTTGCCGCGACCGCATATCTTCTCCATGCCGGCTGCGAGGGGATCGAGATCCCGGAGCCCGACAAGAACAAAGAGCCGGAGACCGAGATCACACGATCCCCCGTGGATAGCAGCGGAGCCTTCTACCGAGTGCACCTCTTCTGGAAGGGCTTCGACTCGGACGGGGTGATCCAAGGTTTCGAGTACGCCGTGGGAGACACGTTGCGCCTCGAATCGTGGGTCTTCACCAATCGCACCGATTCCCTCTTCGTGTTCAACACCGCCACCGAGCAATCCCAGGTTCAGCGCCGCTATCACCGTTTCTTCGTCCGCGCGGTCGACAACGAGGGGAAGGAAGACCCGAGTCCGGCGACGGTCGATTTCTTCGCGGAGACGCAAGCGCAGCCGCGCTCCATCCTGACCGCTGAGACGGTCAACCGCGTCGCCGTCAAGAACTCGGTCGCCTTCGTGGCCGCGGGCGCGAACGGCCTCGACGTGTTCGCGATCGGCGATCCGGGCAACATCCGCCGGATCGGGCGGGCGTTCACCGGAGGAAGCGCGACCGATTGCGTGCTCGACGGCGACTACGTCTATCTCGCAGACGGCCCAGCGGGCGTGACGATCCTCGATGTTTCCGATCCTTCCTCGCCCCGGATCGCCGCGCGATACCCGACGCTCGGGCGCGCCGCTCGCGCCTTGGCGTTCCGGGACCCGTACCTCTTCATCGCGGACGGAACGAACGGCATCCTGGTCCTCGACATGAGCGTTCCGGAGGATCCGGTTCTCTTCGCGCGCTACCGCCCGCGCCCGAGCCCCGTGTTCTCCGGCGTGGCGCTCCACGACGACCTCGTCTTCTGCGTGGCGGGAATGCAAGGTCTCTCCGTTCTCCGCTTCCGTCCCCATGAGGAGAGCCTCATCTTGCTCCCGCTCCCCGAAGCGGATCCCGGCGCATTCCGTACCTTCGATCCGTTCAACGCGGTGTTCCCGGAAGAAGGGCGCGCGTACATCGGCGAGGGGGGAGCCGGGGTTCTCCTTCTTCAAGTGAACGCCGACGGATCGGTCTCCGAGAGGAAGCGCGTGACGCTCCGGGGCGGGAACGCCGGGCACATGCTGAAGAAGGACGGGCGTCTGTATGTCTCCAACGGGTTCAACGGGGTCTGTGTGCTCGACGTGACGAACCCGGATGACCCGGTCCTCGTGAACCACGTCGGGTATTCCGGGAACGTGACAGGGATCGCTTTCGCGGGGGACGACACGCTGGTCGTTTGCAACGGCGACCGGGGGATCGCGCTCCTCGACGTTTCCGATCCGAGCGCGCTCGACCGGATCCCGACCGCGTCCGTCGTTCTCTGTCCGCAAAGCCCGGCCGAGGGGGAGACGCTGCTCGCATACTCCTCCGCGAAGTTCTGCTGGAGCGGCGTTTCGCCGGGCGGGCAGGTCGTGGCGTATCGCTATCAGCTTCAAGGGATCAACAGCCGGCCGGTCCTCGTTCCGCCCGAATCGACCACGGTCTTCTATCAGGACCTTCCGCCGGAGGCGCTGTACGTCTTCTCCGTCGAGACGAAGGACGAGACCGGGCTTTGGAGCGCGAGCGGGGGGACGGCGGAACGCCGCTTCACGGTCAACTTCGACCCCGAAACGACCCTGGACAGCATCTGGGTGACCGGCCCGTTCACGGACGCGGGCCCGATCCCTCTGACCGCAGTCGACACCTTGCTTCCCGATTCGACATATGTTCACTTCACCTGGAGCCACACAGACAGGGACACGGTTCGGGGCGACCGGGTCGTCGGCTCCTGGTGGAGCGTCAGCGGCGTGCAGGTGTCGGCCGAGAGCCTCGAGGGGGTGCTCCTTCTTCGCGACGTGGCGGGCCCCCTGATCTCCTCCGTGAGCAGCTACGTTCTCGAGGTCGGGGGGATCGATTCGTACGACCGGCGCGAGAGCCGCGGGGCGAAGTTCCCCTTCCAAATCAACTATCCGCCGGATGTCCGGTTCCTCTACCCGGAGGTGAACCAGACAGTGATTACTCGGGACAGCGTGACGGTCCGTTTCCAGGGAATCGACCGCGACGGCCCGCCGCACCAGATGATCTACGAGTACAAGTTCCGGACGGCCGACAACGAGTTCCTCGCCGACGATCGCAATCTCTCCGGTCTCTACGGAACCGACGAGGGGGTCATGCAGATCCGGCTGCCGACCTTCGGCAAGAGAGGGCGAGTCGTTCTCGATGTTCTGCCGGTCGATCGCGCCGGAAGGGGAAAGACCGGACCACAGAGGACGCTGCAGTTCTTCGTGAACTACTAGCCCAGAGAACGGGGGTTCTTCCCATGCAAGCGGTTCGCATCACGATGCAAACGATCGTGCTTTTCGCGTTGCTCCTCGTGGGAAGCGCGTGCGACGAGGTTTCAACGGCGCCGGACACGAATGTTCCTCCGACCACCAGGATCTCCGGGGGACCGGAACCCTTCAGCCAATCGGTCTATCTCGTGAAGCTGAATTGGTATGGCGAGGACGTGGACGGCTGGGTCGATTCCTTCGAGTACGCGTGGAACGACACGGCCGAGTGGTTCTCCACGATTCTCAAAGATTCGACGTTTGTCGTGGCGAGCGATACGTGCTGCATCTTCGACACGCTTCTCACAGCGTTGGGGCAAGATTCGATCGTCGAACGGTTCTTCCGCTACCATACGTTCTTCGTCCGGGCGGTGGACAACCGAGGAGCGAGGGACCCGAGCCCGGCGTATCTGACGTTCAACTCCACCACGGTCGCTCCGGTCAGCCGCATCACTCGAGGCCCCCAGATGAACGCGACAAGCGGGCGCGCGGTCGGCATCCATTGGGAGGGCGCCGACCCGGACGCTCCGAACAACGCCGTCGCCGCCTATGAGTACTTCCACGTGACCAAGGGGGTTCTCCGAGAGAGATACGGATACGTGGACGCCGTCGGGATGACGCGGAGGATCTGGAATCAGCTCGGGTGGATTCGCGTCGGAGCCGACACGACGAGCGTCGTTCTCCGAAACCTGCAGACCGGCTTCGGCCCGGGTGGGGCGAACCGCCACTTCTTCTTCGTTCGTTCGATCGACGAGGCCGGAGCAGTCGAACAGATCCCGGTTCGCGGGATAAACTACAGGGAGTGGGGCGCGGCCGACTCCACGACCGGCCTCGTGCTCATTCGATCGAACGTGATGGGAGCGGCCAGCACGGGGAGCCGCCACGTCGGCCAGATCTTCGAGGGGACGCGCGTCTTCTTCTCCTGGAGGGCCAACCTCGGGAGCTACGACGGGGTGCCGACCGGCTACAGTCACGCGTACGACCAGCCGCTCTGGACGCCGTGGGACCTCTCGGACACGCGTTTCCCGCGCGAGGGGAGCTTCATCCCCCTCCGCGGTCCCCATACGTTCTTCGCGAGGGTGCGCGATGAGGCCGGAGAGATCGTGTCCGCCGCCTTCCCCTTCGAGGTGTTCGCCGGCCCGAGGAATCTGGACACCACATCGGTCCTCTTGCTCAGCAACTTCCACATCGAGAGCGCCAACGGGGATTTCTACCCGCAACCGGAGAAATACGAGCGTTTCTGGAGCGACTCGCTCCTCGCCAACTTCAACCACGACTTCTACGACGCCCGAACGTTGCGGATCAACGAGCCGCCGATTCGTCTGATGAGCCGCTCGACGACGATCATCGTCCCGACGGACGACTGGGAGGGGGGAGCCGGCCAGACCCCGATCGTGGCGTTGTGGCACGATCAGCGCACCAACCCGCTCTGGTCCTACGTGGACGCCGGAGGAAACCTCCTCATCTGCGGGTTCAATCCGGACTGGAACTTCCTCCCGGACAACGACTATCTCGACACCGGGTTCGTGCCCCAGCCCGACCCGTGCTTCTGGGTTTCGAGCCCGAAGAGCTGCGGACCGCTCATTTGGTATCATCCGTTGCTCGCGGATTCGCTCCCTCATCCCATGTACGAGTATTGCGCGGTCGAGACCACGTGGCTCGACGAGACGGCGGACTTCTTGTGGGGAGCGAAAGCGTTGGTCAGCGGGCTCCCCGACCTCCAAGTGGACAGCTTGCGCTCGAAGAACTTCACGAACAACCTCTCCCCGGGAATCAAGAGAGGGCTCTGGAACTGCCAGCGGATCACCTACCGGAAGGACATGGGCGTGATCCCGCTCTATGGGTATAGCAGGACTGCGCGCCCGCTGTCGTTGGAGCCGACATCGAACAAGCAGGCGGTGGCGATTTACGTCCCGTCGGACGGGGTCCGAGGCGACGTCGTCTACATGGGAATGTCGGAGTATTTCTTTAAGCCTGCACAAACCAGGGAGATGATCGAGACCCTGTTGACGACGTATCTGAAGGAGACGATGCGGGACTAGCTCGAGCGATCGGCTGGCGCCCGCTCTTCGTCCACGGATTCTCACAGCGTGTTCCCGGCTCGGCCGTCCGGCCGCGGTCCGCGCGGAGGAAGCGGGCGCGTATCACGGCCTTGTGCTAGAATACCCTGGATCTGTTCGCAGGAGGGGCTGGAAGGCTATGTGTCTACGCGGATTCCTATTGCTTGGCGAAAGGCGCGGAAGGCGGGCGCCTCGATGAGCGGCGGCCGGTCCTCTTCGCGTCTCTTGCTTCCGATCGTGGCTCTCGTCCTGCTCGCGGGGAGAAGCGATTCCTCGGAGCCGGTGGTGCGAACTCCTCCGATCCGTTTCACCGCTCATCCGAGCGATCGCCAGGTGGTTCTGGAGTGGAACCATCCGGCCGATTCCGTGATCACGAACCTCGTGGTCGTCGACACGAGCTGGGGAGGAACCGCCGTCTTTAAGATCCTCGGCGATTTCCTCGGCGAATGCGACATGGACATCCGTTTCCGAACGACCAATTCCGCGGATCCGTTCACCGACCCTCTCGTGGACACGGTCTTCTTTCAGAACGTGAACCCGATGCGGCCCAACTACTGGACCGGAACGGCGGCTCCCTACGCCGGCGGCAAACCCGAGATCTGCGAGGACCACAACATCCAGCTGATCGCTCTGGCCGGCGATCTCCTCACCGAAAACGGAAACGGGTCGGGCGCGCCTCTCGCCTTCGAGTGGCGCGACATCCCCGATGTCGACACGCTGTTGGTTCCCGCAGGTTTCCGGGCGGGCGTCGATTCGATCCCGGTCACGAAGGGAGTCTGGGTCGGCTTTCAGCCGGGCTCGGTGAACCAGGGGGATATCTGCGCCGTGGCGGCAAGGTCTCGGGACATCCAGCTCGCCTGGGATTATGCCCTAACCGGTGAGGCGGAAGCCCGGCGCGTCTCCTCCTCGGATCCTGGAGAAAAGGAGCTCACGATCTGCCGCCCCGGCCATGTGGTGCCTTTCCGGTTCGGGCTGTCGGTCACGATCGCGGCGGACACGGCCGAGAGCGGGGAAATCCTGGCGAACGTCCCCTCGGGGGGCGACACCCTCGGGTTGATTTCCGCGCTCTGGAGGAAGGTTGACGGATATAGGATCTATCGGAGCGAAATCACGAACCCGATGCGGTTCGTGCAGCTTCGCGAGCTCAAGTTCTGCGATCCGCGCGATGCCGACGTTCTTTCCTCGGATCCCGTCCGCTACACGGACCGCGAGGGAGTCCACAACGGCTTCCCGTACGTCTACTACGTGACGGCCTTCGACACGCTGACGCACCAGGAGAGCACCGACTCGCTCCGAAGCGCGCGGGTCTTCCCGCAAACGGCCGCGACCGAGGATCTCTCGAAGATCTCGGTCGTCCCCAACCCGTACAAGCGGAACGCCGCGTGGGAAGAAGGGTCGGAGCGGATCCAATTCACCAACCTACCCGAGAGGGCCACGTTGAAGGTGTTCACCGTCGGCGGGGATCTCGTGCGCGAATGGCGACATGAGGATCTCGAGGGAGGGGGCAACTCCGACTGGGACATGCGAAACGCGGACGGCGATCTCGTCGTGAGCGGCGTGTATGTGTACCACGTGAAGTCGGCCGGTGGGGGGGAGAAGGTCGGCAAGTTCATTATCGTTCGTTAGCGGGAGAAGCGATGCCTTTCGGTCTCGCGGTCCGCGATCCCGGGAGCGGCGGCCGCCGCAACGCATCGTGGGCGGCGCTTTCGGGAACGGATCTCTTCCCCGCCCGGCGAGACGGGCCCCGCGCCGTTCCGACGCTCCTCGGCGAAGCGGCTCCGGTCGATCCCCTTCCGCGACGCCGGCGACCACGACATCTTCGGGCGCGAGGACCGTCCTACCGACGATGCGAGTGCTGAGGGGCCGCGGGTATCTTCGGCCGAGCGAGGCCCGATTGACGATGAGGCCGGTGCTCGGTAGAGTTGCGGCGAAGATGACTCGATGGTTTCAGGAGTCTCCTCCGCCGCCGTCTTTCGCGGGGGAGATCCCGCCTTTGGATGGGAGAAAGGAGCTTTCTTTCCGATGAACGGCCGAAACGTCTTCGGTTCACTCCTGGCGTGCTTTCTGCTGCTCGTTCCCCTCTCCTCCGAGGGCGCTGTCCGGTACGCGGCTCTCTCGTCGCAGTTCGGCACGACTCCCGCCCCGCCCTACACGAACCTTCTGACGCCCGCGGACCGAATTCAAGACGCCCTCTCTTCGTCGGCGCCCGGCGACACCGTTCTCGTCGCCGGAATCCCGGTGGAGGACGCTCTCGAGTTCGGTTGGGCGTATGTCGAGAGGATTCGGATTCCCCGAGGCGTCGTTCTTCTCGGCGGGTGGGACTATCGGGCGGCGGTCGCGGGGAGGCCCTCGACGAACCAGAGGCTCTTCGACGTCGACAGCCTTTGGACGACGATCGGTCCTCTCGAGGCGGGAATCGCCGTTTCCTTCGTCGTCGACTCGGTGAAGGTCTACGACACGACCGAGGTCGGCGGCAGCCCCGTCATCGACAGCTCTTGGGTCTTTCTCGGTCCGGACTCGAACACGGTCTTCTCGGGCTTCGTCATTCGCGGGTCGAACAACACCGTCGGGGAAGGGAGCGCGATCCACATCCGGAGCGGCTCCCCGACCATCCGCCGCAATGTCCTGGTCGACAGCCGCTCGACGGGACGGGGAGGCGCGATCTTCCTCGCCGCCGGCTCTCCCCTCATCGAGCACAACACGATCGCTCTCACGCTATCCGCCCCGTGGGGCGGTTCGATTCAGATCGCGGGCGGTAGCCCGATCATCCGCGACAACATCCTCTACTCGACTGCCGTGGGCTCCGGAATCTCGTGCAGCGACAGCGCGGGAACGCCGGTCATTTCCTACAACCTGTTCTTCGAGAACGCGGCGGGCGACCTGAGCGGCTGCGCCGCGGACACGTCGAACCTGTTCGGAATGAATCCCGTCTTCTGCGGCATCCTGGACGGGGACTACCGGATCTATCAAGAGAGCCGCATCCAAGGCCTCGCGTCGGACGGGACCATTCCGGGCGCGTGGGGGATCGGCTGCCGCGCGGGGACGAAGTACGTTTCGGCGGGCGGCAACGAGGTGTACCCCTACGACACGCCGGCCCGCGCGTCCCGTTCGCTCGACTCGGTCTTCGCGATCGCCAACCCGAAAGACACGATCCGCGTGGCGGTAGGAACGTATCGCGAGAACCTCGAGATGATTCCTGGGATCGTTCTCGAGGGGGGGTGGGACACCTTCTTCTCGAGCTCCCCGTGGACGAAAGCTGCCGAGGTCGCTCACGGCACCGTGATCCTCCCGGACGACCCCGAGAAGCCGGCCCTTCGCTTCTCGTCGGGAGCTTCCGACACGACTCGTCTCTCGTTCCTGGTGATGTCCGGAGCGATCGGCGGGAACGGCGCGCTCCTCGATGTGGATTCCGGACGCGTCGAGATCGTTCATCTCTCGATTCTCGCGAACGTCACGCCCGAGGTCTTCGGATCTCTCGTGCGTGCGGGCGACGCCGCAGAGGTGACCGTTCGGTACGGCATGTTCGCCCACAACGAAGGGCTTCCGATCTTCGATTGCGAAGGAAACGCGTTCCTTTCGATCAACAGCTGCAACTTCTACGCGAACGATCTCGATTTCGCCGCCGACTGCGCGGCGGTCGTGAACGACACCACGCACAGGTACCCGTACTTCTGCGATCCCGAGAACAGCGATTTTCGCGTGTATCAGGAGGGGGGATTCGGAGAAGCCGTTCCCGGTCTCCGTCCGATCGGAGCGCTGTCGGTCGGTTGCTCCTATCTGGTTCACTACATCCGCCCCGGCTCCGAGCCCGGCGTCTTCCCTTACGAGACCCCCGAGCGTGCCTCGTCCGACGTACAGACGGTTCTCGCTCTCGCCGAACGCGGCGACACGGTCCGGTTCGCCGAGGGCGTCTACGAGACCAATCTGGTCCTGACCGGGGGCGAGTACCTCGAAGGAGGCTTTGAAAGCGGAACGTTCGCGGGCCGAGATCCCTTCCGCCGTCCGAGCGTGCTCTCTGGAATCGCTCCCGGGGCACCCACGGTCCGCTTCGCGGGACGCTACGCTCAGTTCGCGACCTCGGGGGGCATGAACGGCTTCGTGCTCACGCACAACGAAGGCGTCGACGGTCCCGGCCTGGTGATCGGCGAGGGATCGCGCCCCATCGTGCGGAACTGCGTGATCCGCGACAACCGGGTCGATTTCGCTGTGAATCCCGAGCATCCCGCTGCGGGCATCGTGATGAAGGGATCGAGCGCGGAGATCCAAGCGGTGGGGACGGTCATCAACAACTCGATCGTGAACAACACGATCAACGGGGCGACGACCTCGTCCCTCGCGGCCTCCGGCGTGTACATTCAGGATGCCGGGTACAGCGTGGACGATCCCCTGCGTTTCCGAAAGAACCTCGTGGCGCACAACACGGGCGCCCGGGCGGGGCTCGTGGTGAATGAGGACCGGCGCGACCTGGACACGAACTACGTCTACGCGAACCTGACCGCAGACGGCGTTTCCGGGAACATCGAGAACCTGACCTCCGTTCCGATCGCTCCGAGGAACCTTCAGGTCGATCCGGCCTTCTGCGATCCGGACGAGGGGGATTGGGCGCTCTCCTCGTGCACGCCCGCCGTCATCGGCGCGACGGGAGATACGGTCCTCGGTGCCCTCCCGATCTCGGAGGAGTGCGTCTGTCCGAACGAGGTCTTTCTCGTGAACCCCCAGGCGCCGACCCCCGGCTATCCGTTCCGAGCGCGGAGGAACGCGTCCCGGACGATCTCCGCCCTCGCTCCCTACCTGTCCAGGGGGGACACGGTGAAGGTGTCGCTCGGCACGGTGAGCGATCGCTTCGAGCTCGTCGGGGGGGTCGTCTACAAGGGCGGATATAGTGTAAACAGCTACACCGAAGCGGGAAGGGGCGCGGGCGTTTCCCGCGTCTCGGCCGGCTCCAACTCCCGGCTGATCTACGGCGGTCCCGGCGTCGACAGCACGACCCTGATCGACGGTTTCACCCTCGCCGCGGGGCTTGCGGATTCCGGAGCCGCCATCCTCCTGCGAGGCGACGCGTCGCCGGTCTTCTCGAACAACCTCTTCCGCGAGAGCCGGGCGAACAAGACGGGAGGTGTCCTCCTCGCGCTGGACGATTCGCGGCCCTCCCTTCTCGGCAACGAGATCTTCTTGAACTCGGTGGACACACGCGGGGGGATCATCCACCTCGCGGGAGCGGGGGGCTTGATCGCCGGGAACACGATCTCCGATAACCGCGGCGGCGGGTGGGCGATCATCATCGACGACTGCGCGCCGGTCGTCTACAACAACTCGATCACGTACAACGACAACGGAATCCAAGCGGCCGGGAGCCCCGCCCTGATCTCCGGAACGGTCTTCGACCACAACAACGTCTTCCGGCACGACCAGGACTACTCCGAGAGCTTCCTCCAGTCGGTCGACACGACGGGCCTCGGAAATATCTCGGTTAACCCGCTCTACTGCGATCGCCAGCGGCGCTTGTACACGCTCTTCGATCACTCTTCTCTCGCTGCGTCCGGGCGCGGCGGGGGGAGGATCGGAGCCCGCAGGGTGGGATGCAGCACGCCGATTCACTACGTGAGCGCGGAGGGATCGAACTCGTATCCGTACGCGACGGCCGCGACGGCGGCCCATCGGATCCAGGACGCGCTCGATGTGGCGGGCCTCGCAGGGTTCTCCAACCCGGCCGACTCGATCGACGAAGTGCGCGTGGCCGGAGGCTCGTACGACGAGACGATCCAGCTTCCGACGAACGTCCGTCTCCTCGGTGGGTACAATCCCGCGGACTTCAACATTCGAGACGCGGACCGATACGCCACCGAGATCCGCGCCGGAGGCCGAGGAACCGTGGTCGCGATCGACTCGGGCGCGGTCGGCGCGGGGAGGGTGCAGACGACTCTCGAGGGCTTCGTTCTCTCGGGGGGGCAGGGAGAGAAGGGGGGCGGCATCCGCGTCGGCAAGGACGGAAGACCTACGATCCGGGACAACGTGGTGCGGGATTCCCGGGCCGCGCTCGGCGGCGGGATCTTCATCGACGAGGGCGCGCGTCCCATCGTCGAGAGGAATCTGGTTCTCCGTGACACGGCCGAGGCGGGCGCGGGCGTCTACGTCAACGGCCGCGCGGGGTTCAGCTCGAGCGCGATGGCGCTGCGAATGAACACGTTCGTGTTCAATCACACGCTGGCCGATACGGCGGGCGCCATTCATCTTCAGGACGCCAACCCGAGCTTCCAGACGAGCATTGTCGCCTACTCGACGGGGGGAGAAGCCCTCATCCACGACGGGACGCTTGTTCCGAACGTTCGGAACAACCTCTTCTACGGAAACGAAAAAGGCGACAGTATCCCGTGGCTCTCTCCGGGCGCGCTGCACGTCGTTGCTCCTCCCGCCTTCTGTGATACGGCGTCCGACGTCTACGGGGTCTTGTTCGACCGCGACTCGATTGCCGCCGGCCGGAGCGCGGTTCGAGATACGTGCGCGGTGACCGTCTGGGGCTCGGAGGGCGTGGGGTGCACGCGGCCCGGCCATCGCTTCCTCGTCTTCGAGGATCCGCAACGGAACCGGAACCCGGTATATCCCTACGTGTGCGCGCCGAACTCGGCGAGAAGGCTCTCCGACGTCCTCGGCCGCGTGAACCCGGGCGACAAGGTGGACGTGGCGGGGAGCGCGCTCCCGACCGGCGCGCGCTACACGGGGAACTACGAGGTGACCAAGCCGATCGTTCTTCGCGGCAGCTTCGATCCGGGCTTCACGCGGGCCGAGCCGAATCCCGATTCGGTCGATCTTCTGACCATTCTCCTGCCGGCGTCCGAGGGGCCGATCCTGACGATCCGCCAGGATTCGGCCGCCGCTTCGGATCCCTCTCTCGTCATCGACTCGACCGCGGAGATCTCGGGGTTCACGTTCACGGGCGGGAACGCGGTGCTCGTGAACGGCGGCGCGATCCGCAGCGTGAACGGCGCGGCCCCGACGATCAAGAAGAACGTGTTCGAGAGCAATATGTCCAAGAACTGGGGCGGAGCGATCGCGATGGAGAACGCGGTCTCGCCCCGGATCTACGACAACTACTTCTACCGGAACTCGGCCGGAATCGGCGGGGGCGTCTATCTGACCGGCGCGTCCGATCCCGTGATTCGGCGCAACATCTTCTCCGCGAACACGGCGAAGCTGTACGGCGGGCTTCGAATGGAAGGCACCACGGACGGCGGCTCGGTGGACAACAACGTCTTTTTCCGGAACGCGGCGGGGGCCATTTCGGTCTCGGAGTCCGCGGGAGACCTGGTTCTCCGCAACAACGCCGTCGCCTCGAACGGCGGGCACGGGATCACGCTCGCGCCCTTCTTCGACGGGATTCGGACGCCGACTCTCTCCCACAACAACGTGTGGGCGAACTCGTCCGGGAACTACCTCAACCTCGGCGCCGGGGAAGGGGATATCCACGAGAACCCGTCCTTCTGCAACACCGAGATTCGAACCGACGTGACGACGGCCAAGAAGACAAGGCGGGACTTCTTCCGCTACCAACGTTGCTCGCCGCTTCTCTACGCGGGAAGCGATCCTCTCTCCGACTTGAACGCGCACATCGGCGTCGCGTCTCTCGCGGATCCCACGTGCCCGGACACGGTGAGCCCGGTCCTCAACATCGGGTTCGTCATGCATTCGACGATCCCCGGCGCGGCGAATCTCTATGTGGTTCCGAGCGAGGCGATCGCCCGGGACTCGGTTCTCGTCCGGCTCATGTACGCCGACGCGAAGATCGAGTCGATCGTGGTCGGCGACAACATCATCGTGGTGACCGTCTATCGGTTCGACTCGACCGAAGTCGACCTCGGGCTCGGCGATCCGGGGCTTTCCATCTACCGGAGCGGGAACATCGAGCTCAGGACCGCCGACACGTTGATCGTCGAGGCGCGCGCGGTCGATCGGTGCGGGCAAGTGGGCACGGCCCGGCGGCACTTCTCATCGAGTCTCTTCGTGCGGGGAACGCCCGGGAAGATGTGGACCGTCGATCGCCGGCTCCGGCTCGACGTCCCCTCGGACGCGTTCTCCGCAAGCGGGGCGGTGATCACCGAAGCGCTGACCGCGGGGCCTTTCACGGACGGAGCCCCGCCTCTCGCGGGACCTTACGGTCTGCACGTTTCGCAGATCCGGCCGATCGCCCCGCTCACCGTCTCTGTGAGGCTCGAAGGTTTGGGCGTGAACGAAGAGACGCGATCCGGGGTCGCCCTGTACCGCTGGGAACGGGAGGGGTGGACGCACATCGAGTCGCGGATCGACCCGGATCGGAACGAGGTGATCGCAGGCATTCAGGAGAGCGGAACGTACGCCGTCTTCCACTCGGTGAGCGTGAAGAGCGGAGAAGTGCCGCCGAGGGAGTTCGCGCTTCACGCGAACAAGCCGAACCCGTTCAACCCGGCCACGCGGATCGCTTTCGATCTCCCATCGCGCGAAACGGCAAGCCTGCGGGTCTTCGACGTGCGAGGGCGCGAGGTGCGAACGCTCGTGCGCGAGACGTTGCCGCAAGGCCGTTACGAGTACATCTGGGACGGGACCGACAACTCCGGTCGGCCGGTCGCTTCGGGAGTGTACTTCTATCGCGTCGTGGCCGGCGATCAATCGGCCACCCGCAAGATGACGCTGGTCCGCTAGAGGCTACAGGAAGGGAAACCATGTCGCCACGAATGTTCTTGAGGAGGAGGGGCCCGCTGGCGGGGATCGCCCTCGTTCTTCTCGTTCTTTCCGGTTGCGGAGACGACGAGGGGGTGACCGAGCCTCCGGTCGTTTCGCTTCTGGCTTCCGGATGGCAACGGTTCGCGGCAGCCGATTACGCGGGAGCGATCGAGAAGTTCGAGGATGCGGTTGAGAGCGACCGGGGTCTCGGGGAAGGCCACAACGGGATCGGTTGGTGCTATTTCCGGCTCGATTCCCTCGATCTCGCCCTCGCGGAGTTCCAGACATCGATCGCGAAGGGGCTTGTCGGGGCCGACGCGCAGGCCGGACGCTGTCTCATCCTGAACCGGATGGACGAGTATCGGCAGGCGATTTTCGCCGGGGAAGCGGTTCTTGCGATCGATCCGCTCTTCAAGCTCGCCGCCGACCCGACCGTCGATGTGCGCGACGTCCGGCTCGCGATGGCTCAATCACACCTCGCGCTCGGGGAATACGCGGAGACGCTCGATCAGCTGACGAACATCGATTCCGCGATCCAGATCAATCCGAACTCGGCGACCTTCGTCTCCGAGCTGATCGCGGCGATCGAACACCTGACGGCGTTCTTGTCGGTCTATTGAGCCCCGACTGGGGCATGCTTCCTGCAGTGCCCCGGGGATCACGGACTTCATCTTCTCGCGGGGCGGGTCTCTTCCGCACAGAGAATGAGGTACGAAGCGCGCGGAACCCGTGCTAGACTGCGAGTGCCGCTTCGCGCGGCTTTTCCGCGCAGGAATCGATGCTGAGCGATGGATTCCGATCTTCTTCCGGGTGAATCGGAGGGATCTTCGATCGCCCGGCGAACGAGAGACGTTTGCGAGAAGGAGCGACGCGTTCATGAGCACCGAGAAGAGCAAGAGAAAGAAGAGAATCTACTTCTTCGGCGCCGGCCAAGCGGAAGGTCACGCGAAGATGCGCGATCTTCTGGGCGGAAAGGGGGCCGACCTCGCCGAGTTGAACCGGATCGGGATTCGAGTCCCCGCCGGGTTCACCATCACCACCGAGGTGTGCACGGAGTACCAGAAGGTCGGCAAGAAGCTTCCTCCCGGGCTGAAGGAAGAAGCGAAGAACCACTTGAAGCGCGTCGAGAAGCTGATGGGCGCCCGCTTCGGCGATCCGGAGAACCCTCTCCTTCTCTCGGTTCGCTCGGGGGCGCGGGTCTCGATGCCGGGGATGATGGATACGGTCCTGAACATCGGCCTCAACGATCGGACGATCGTCGGCCTCGTCGGCAAGATGGGCGATGCGCGGGCCGCGTACGACTGTTACCGCCGTTTCGTGCAGATGTACGGGGACGTCGTTCTTTCGGTGGACGGCGAGGAGCTTGAGGAGCTGCTCGAGAGGAAGAAGAAGAGACGCCGCGTCCGTCTGGACAAGGACCTTCCCGCCGACGCGCTGAAGGAGCTCGTCGCCGAGTTCAAGAACGTCGTGCGCGAGACGACCGGCAGACCGTTCCCGGAGGACCCGCACGAACAACTCTGGGGTGCCGTGGGGGCCGTGTTCGACTCGTGGGACGGCAAGCGCGCGGTGGAGTATCGCCGCCTTCACAGGATCCCGAACGATTGGGGGACCGCCACCAACGTACAGGCGATGGTGTTCGGGAATCTCGGCGAGACGAGCGCGACCGGCGTCGCTTTCACGCGCGACCCGGCGACGGGCGAGAAGCGGTTCTATGGCGAGTACCTCACCAACGCGCAGGGCGAGGACGTGGTCGCCGGCATCCGCACCCCCCATCCGATCAACATCGCGGGGCAGGGGGAGAGCGGGCTTGTCTCGCTCGAGGAGGAGATGCCGGAGGTTTACGCCGAACTCGTCGACAACTATAAGAAAATCGAGAAGCACTACCGCGAGATGGCGGACATCGAGTTCACGGTGCAGCGGGGGAAACTCTGGATGCTGCAGACGCGCTCCGGGAAACGGACGTCCGTCGCCGCGATCAAGATCGCGGTGGACATGGTCGCCGAGGGCCTCATCAGCAAGGAAGAGGCGGTCAAACGGGTTGATCCGGATCAGCTCGACCAGCTCCTCCACCCGATGTTCGACCCGAAGGCCGAGCGGAAGGTCGTCGCGAAGGGCTTGAACGCGTCGCCGGGGGCGGCGACGGGCCGGGTCGTCTTCTCGGCCGACGAGGCGGTCGCGGAGACGAAGAAGGATCCGAAGGCGAAGGTGATCCTCGTGAGGACCGAGACGTCTCCCGAGGACATCCACGGGATGGCGGTCGCGCAGGGGATCCTGACCTCGCGCGGAGGCATGACCTCCCACGCGGCGGTCGTGGCGCGCGGGATCGGCAAGTGCTGCGTCGCGGGGTGCGGAGACATTCACGTCGACCGGAAGAAAGGGCTCTTCCACGCCAAGGGGGCCACGGTTCGCCGAGGCGAGTGGATTTCCCTCGACGGTTCGACGGGAGAGGTGATGCTCGGCCAGGTTCCGGTCGTCGACTCCGAGGTGAATCAGGTTCTCCTCGGCCGGAAGAAGCGCGAAGAATCTTCCCTTTACATGTTCTTCGAGAAGCTGATGTCGTGGGCGGACGGCATCCGCCGGCTCGGCGTTCGCACGAACGCGGAGACGCCGCTCGACTCGTTCCGCGCCGTCCGGTTCGGCGCGGAAGGGATCGGTCTCGCCCGCACCGAGCACATGTTCTTCGAGGGGGATCGGATCGACGCGGTGCGCGAGATGATTCTCTCGCGCGACCGCGACGGCCGGAGAAAGGCGCTCGCGAAGCTCCTCCCGCTCCAGCGGCAAGACTTCGTCGAGATCTTCCGCGTCATGGAAGGGAAGCCGGTGACGGTCCGCACGCTGGACCCGCCGCTTCACGAGTTCCTTCCGGCGACGCCGAATGAGATCCGCGACCTCGCGGCGAAGATGGGCGTGAAGCCGAAGAAGCTTCAACAGATCGTCGACTCGCTGCACGAGCTGAACCCGATGCTCGGGCATCGAGGCTGCCGTCTCGGAATCGTCTTCGAGGAGATCACGGAGGTGCAGGCCCGAGCTATCATGGAAGCGGCGTGCATCGTGAAGAAGGAAGGGCGCAAGGTCCTTCCTGAGGTGATGATCCCGCTCGTGGCGACGAAGAAGGAGCTCGAGCTGCAGCGGGAGATCGTCGAGCGGGTCGCGCGAGAGGTGATGGAGGAGCAGGGAGTGAAGTTCCCGTACCTCGTCGGCACGATGATCGAGCTTCCTCGGGCGGCCCTGACTGCGGACGAGATCGCCGAGGCGGCCGACTTCTTCTCGTTCGGGACGAACGATCTCACGCAGACGGCGTTCGGTCTCTCCCGCGACGACGCGGGCCGCTTCCTTCCCTACTACGTCGAGCACGGGATCCTTCCCGCGGATCCCTTCGCGATGATCGATCAGGCGGGAGTCGGCATCCTCATGAGAATCGGAGTGGAGAAGGGGCGCTCGACAAAACCTGATCTCAAGGTTGGGATCTGCGGCGAGCACGGCGGGGAGCCCTCCTCGGTCCGCTTCTGCCATCGGGTGGGTCTCGACTACGTGAGCTGCTCTCCGTTCCGAGTACCGATCGCACGGCTCGCCGCCGCGCACGCCGTCCTCGAAGAGAAGGGGGGACCGACGCCCCCGGCGCGGGTGCGCGGGGGGAAGAGGGCCGCGGGGAAAGCCGCGATGAAGACCCCGAAGAAGAAAGCCGCGAAGAAGAGCGCGCGCCGATAACGCAAGGTCGGTCTGTCCGAGCGAACGGGGGAGGCGATTCTCCCCCGTTTCATTAGGACATCAACCATCGAATCCAAAACGGACAAGGGGGCCGAGACGGGCCGTTCGGGTCCCGCCGCCCGGCCTCAGCCGAGCCCGTACTTCTTGATCTTCCGATAGAGGGTTCGCTCCCCGATCTCGAGGATCTCCGCGGCTCGCCGGCGGTTCCCTCCCGACTCGGCGAGCGCTTTCCGGATCGCCTCCTTCTCGTGGTCGGCCGCCGTCCGAGTCGCGCGCGGCTCGGCCGTCTCCTCGAGTTCGACCACTTCCGTTTCCGGTCCGAACGGGCCCTCGCGCGAGGGGCGGTACGAGGCGGAAGGAACGCGTCCGCCGCAGGCGCGGACCAGCATCTCGCGAAGCTCCGCGAGCTCCCGGCGGAGAGCGACGAGGTTCTGCAGGATCAGCTCCCGCTCCGTTCGCGTCGCGGCGTCGGGGAGGGGAACCGGAAGGTGGCGCGAGCGCGAGAAACGCTCCCCAAGGAAGCGCGCCGCCTCGTCCGCGTCGATCGTCTCCCCGTGCTCGAGGATGGTGAGCTTCTCGACCAGATTCTTGAGCTGTCGGATGTTCCCAGGCCAATGATATTCGGCGAGCGCCTGAAGGGCGTCCCGCGTAAAACGGACCGGTTCGATCCCGTGGTCGGCGCCCGCTTCCGCGGCGAAGGTTTGCACGAGGTCGGGAATGTCCTCGCGCCGCTCGCGGAGGGGCGGGAGGTGGAGCTGAATCACGTTGAGGCGGTAGAAGAGATCCTCGCGAAACCGGCCGGCCTGGACCGCCGCCTCGAGGTCGGCGTTCGTCGCCGCGAGGAGGCGCACGTCCACGACCACGTCCCGCACGCCGCCGACCCGGAGAAAGCGCTTCTCCTCGAGAACGCGGAGGAGCTTGGCCTGCGTTTGGATCGGCATGTCGGCGATCTCGTCGAGGAAGAGCGTTCCCTTGTGGGCGAGCTCAAAGCGTCCCTCGCGCCGCGAGGTCGCCCCGGTGAAGGCGCCCTTCTCATGCCCGAACAGCTCGCTCTCGAGAACCCCCTCGGGGAGCGCTGCGCAGTTCACCGCGACGAACGGGTTCTCCCGGCGCCGGCTCTTCTCGTGAACGAGGCGCGCGGCGACATCTTTCCCCGTCCCGCTCTCGCCGGTGATGAGGATCGTCATCGAGGTGGGGGCCACCTGATCGATCGTCCGGCGGATCCGCTCCATCTCGCGGCCCCGGCCGATGAGGCGAAGCTCCGGCTCCGGCGGTCTCTTCTCCGCGAGAAGACCGCGGACCGCGTCGATCACCTCGCCGGTCGAGCGGCCGGAGAGGTTCAGGAACTCGTCGCCGACGAGCGAGGTGCGATCGGGCTCAGGAAGAAGGAGAGCCGCCCGAATCCCGGGGAAACGCCGGGCGAGACCGCGGAGAAGGACGCGCGGCGCGATCTCCTCCGGCATCCCCACGACGACGAGCGCACAGTTCCGGTCCGCTTTCAGGGCGCGGAGGGTCTCCTCGCCGCTCGCCAACTCGGCGACCTCGAAGCCGGCCTTCCGAAAGGCGGCCGGAAGATCCCGGTTTCTCTCCGGAATCCGTCCCGCGACAAACACGGTGCTCGCCATCGAACCCCCGAACTGTTTCTACCACGCGGGGTTCAGGCGGTCAAGAAGGGGGCGGTGCGGACGGGGGACCGCCGCACCGCCCTCCCGCGGATGGAGCCGCCCGGGATCGGGATGTTCGGGGGCTGCCGCGGTTCTCTTCCGGCCGGCTCATCCGCGGGGGGAGTGGTCGATGAGCGCGAGGCTGAGCATGCGTCCGCGGGTGAGCCGCCGGGCGGGGACGAGGGTGGTCGGGTCTTAGGCGTTTGTCCCGGACGGCTCCACCCGCGGAGCGGGGGCGGGGGGGAGTGGTCGATGAGCGCGAGGCTGAGCGCGCGTCCGCGGGTGAGCCGCCGGGCGGGGACGAGGGTGGTCGGGTCTTAGGCGTTTGTCCCGGACGGCTCCACCCGCGGAGCGGGGGCGGGGGGGAGTGGTCGATGAGCGCGAGGCTGAGCATGCGTCCGCGGGTGAGCCGCCGGGCGGGGACGAGGGTGGTCGGGTCTTAGGCGTTTGTCCCGGTCGGCTCCACCCGCGGAGCGGGGGCGGGGGGGAGTGGTCGATGAGCGCGAGGCTGAGCATGCGTCCGCGGGTGAGCCGCCGGGCGGGGACGAGGGTGGTCGGGTCTTAGGCGTTTGTCCCGGACGGCTCCACCCGCGGAGCGGGGGCGCGGCGGTCCTCCGTCCGCGCCCCCGCCTTTTTGCTTGACAGACCGGAAGTCCATGATACCCTTGCCGATAACCTCGGGTTGTGCGTGGCCTTCGAGCCGCAGTTGCCTCCCCTTGGTCTGTTTCCGGCAGCCGGTCTGCCGATCAACGACGAAAGGTTGTGATGCCAGAATGTCTCGGGTGAAGGTCAAGGACGGCGAGCCGATCGACAAGGCGATCCGGCGTTTCAAGAAGAAATGCGAGAAGGATGGGATCGTCCAGGACATGCGAAAGAAGGCTCGCTTTCTGAAACCAAGCGAACGGCGGCGCAAGAAGGCGCTCAAGGCGGAGAAGAGGCGCCGCACGGAGGCCCTGAAGACGGGCCGTTAGAGCGAGAGGAGGACGCGGAGGCCGCAAGACCCAAGCGCACGGTTCGATCAAACAAGCTGGCAAGACCGCTCTTGACGACGAGGAGGAACTTGCGGTGCGAAGGAATCGCGAGAGTTCGTCTGTTCTCATCAAAGCGAGCCCCAACAGCACGTTTGACATCCTGCTTCAGAAGGCTCAGAAGGAAGGGCGCATCGGTGGAACACACCGTTGCGCGGTTTGCGGCATGACGCATCAGACGGAAGGCGAGGCGTTCACGTGTTGCGCGAAGCTTCGCGAGAGACCCCACAGATAGGAAGACGAACATGCCGAAGATGAAGACCAATCGGAGCGCCGCCAAGCGCTTCCGCAAGACCGCGACCGGCAAGCTGCGCCGCAGCCGCGCGTACGCCCGGCATCTTCTCTCGGGAAAGCCCCCGAAGAGGAAGCGCCGCCTGCGCAAGTCCGCCCTTCTCGCCATCGGAGACGAGAAGAAGATGAAGCGGCTGATGCCGCACGGCTAGTGCCGCTCCAACTGTCTTTGGCAAACGGTTCGGGAGCGGCACTTCGCGGGGAAGGCCCCGCCGCTTGCTGAGGGCCCTTCGGGCCGCAAGCGCCTGGCCCTCCCCGCGGGCCCTACCGGGAGGGGAAGAGCGCTTCCCCTCCCGGACCCTCCCGCGCGTGCCGGCCCGGGCGTGCGAGGACCTAGGAAGATCAAGGTGGGCCGGCACTAGCAGGGGGCGCGGTTTCCCAAGGGAAGCCTCTTCCCGCGCCCGGGAGTCGAGGTGCCATGAGACGTCTCGTGTTCGTTCTTCTTGCTCTTCTTCTCGCGGCGCCGGCGTTCGCCGAGACGCCGGAGGAGGAAGCGACCCACTATCTGCAAACGATGGTCGCTTCGGTCCGCGAGAAGAACGACCCGATGCGCAACCGGATGTTCATCAAGCTCCGTGTGCTCGGCGAGGCGTCCGTCGATCCTCTTCTCGCCGGGCTGGCCGACGAGACGCCGGATGTGCGGCGCTATCTCGCGTTCACCCTCGGCTTCTTCGATGTTCCCCGCGTGACGGATCCGCTTCTCGCGCTCTTCCGGTCCGATCGCGAGGTCTCCGTTCGAACCGCGGCTGCGGAGGCGCTCGGCCGCCTGCAGCGCCCGGAGGCGGTGGATCCGCTCGTCGCCGCCCTCGCAGACGCGAACGCATCGATCCGCCAGTCCGCCGCCTACTCGCTCGGCCTCATCGGGGATCCGCGGGCGCGGCCTGCGCTCGAACGCGCGAAGAGCGACACGGACGAGCTGGTCCGCTTCTTCGCGGAGGAGGCTCTTGTCGAGATCGAACGGGAGGAGGCGAGGAAGAAGCGCTAGCCTCGCGCGCTCCATCGATCGTCATCCCCTTCCGCCGAGGATTCCGAATCCGGGAGGTCTCTTCGTGTCGATTCGAAGAAGCGCGGCCGCGCGCTCGATCCTCGCAGCAGGTCTTCTCATTCTCTCGCATGCTCCCGCCTTCGGCGCCGCGGAGGAGATTCTCGCCCGTCTTCGGGAGACGAACGCGAACCTCGCCGACCTTCGAGCCTCATTCGTCCACGGAAGGGAGGTCCCTCTCTTCGACGAGCGGATTCTCTCTTCCGGCGAGCTGTTCTATCTCGCGCCCGACCGGCTGCTTCTCCAGTACGCGGATCCGGACTCGAATCGAGTCGTGATCGGGGAGGGCCATGTCTGGCTTTACTACCCCTCGCTGAGGCAGGCGCACCGCTACGACATCGATCCGGAATCCACACTCCCCGGGCTCTTTCTCGCGATTCGAGGGACTCTCGCCGGTCTCGATCGGAACTTCGTCGTGACCGGGACCGCAGGCGCGGACTCGTCGGGGGCGCCGACCGATGTTCTCGTGCTCCGGCCGAAGGAAGGAACCGCGCTCGCCGACGAGATTCGGGAGATCCGCGTGGCCGTTCGACGCGAGGACGCGCTTCCCGTGCGCACCGACTTCTTCGAGGTCTCCGGCGATCACTCGTGGTTCACCTTCTCCCGGCACGTGCGCAACCCGCGCATCGAACCGACGGTCTTCCACTTCGAGCCGCCGGAGGGCACCGAGGTTTTCGAGGTGGAAGGGAAGACCTGGTGAGCCCCGCTGGGACCCGTTACCGCCGGGCGCTCGATTTCCTCGACCGCCTGGCGAATTGGGAGAGGGAGGCGGGACTTTCCTTTACGTCCGAATCGATCCGTCTCGATCTCTTTCGGGAGTGCCTCTCCGGTCTCGGCGATCCCCAGCTTCGCTTTCGCACGATCCTCGTCGCCGGGACGAAGGGGAAGGGCTCCACCTCGTATCTTCTCGCACGTCTTCTCCGCGCCCACGGGCTCAAGGTCGGGCTCTATGTCTCGCCGCACCTCTCCGATGTCCGCGAGCGGATCCGCCTAAACGAGGTCCCGATCCCGAGAATCGCCTTCGCCGAGCGGATCGAGAGGCTGCGGGAGACGCTCCCCTTCTTTCAAGAGGTCGGTCGGTCGCGGACCTATTTCGAGACCATCACCGCCGCCGCCTTCTTGTACTTCGCCGAGGAGAAGGTCGACTGCGCCGTGCTCGAGGTCGGGTTGGGGGGGCGCCTCGACGCGACGAACGTCGCGGAGCCGGAAGTGTCGATCGTCACGCCGATCAGCCGGGACCACATGCGCGCCCTCGGACGGAACGTCCTCGCCATCGCCGGGGAGAAGGCGGGGATCCTGCGCGCGAACGGCGCCGCCGTGATCGGGAGGCAACCGCCGCGCGTCGCGCGTCTCCTCGCCGAGAGAGCGCGAGCGATCGGCTCGCGCGTCCGGCTTTATGGTGTCGATTTCCGCTCGCGGAACGCCTCGGTCGGCGAGGGAGGAACCTGTTTCGATTACGCGGCGGGAAGCGATGTCTGGCGCGCCGTCCGCCTCGGTCTTCTCGGCCGGCACCAGGCGGTCAACGCGGCGGCCGCGATCCATGCGCTCTCGCTCGTCCTCCCCATCGTGGACGAAGGAACGGTCCGCCGGGCGCTCGCAGGCGCCCGCTGGGCGGGACGGGGTGAGCTCCTTCGCGCGGAGGATCCGCCGGTCCTTCTCGACGGCGCGCACAACGGGCACTCCGCCGAGGTGCTCGCGCGCCTTGTCCGCGACCTCTTCCCCGGGCGCCGCTGTCTGCTTCTCTTCGGCTCCTCCAAGGGGAAAGAGCACGCGATCATGTTCCGCCGCCTTCTTCCGACGGTCTCGGAGGTGATCCTCACCGAGTCCGCGCACCCGAGACACCGCCCCGCCGCCGAGCTCCTCGCGATTCTTCGAAGAGAGAACGAGACGCTCCCTTGTCTCGTCGTTCCGCGCGCCGAGGAGGCGCTTCGGATCGCGCTTGCCCGGCAAGAGGGCCGTCCGCTTCTCATCGCCGGTTCCCTCTATCTCGCGGGCGAGATGCGGGTGCTCTTCCGAAGGCTCCTTGCCGAGCGGCGGATCGCCGTGATAGCCTGACCGCGCGAAGAACCGATCACGCCGGAAGAGCGAGAGCCCCTGGAAGGACGAACCGGTCCCGCCGTGCGGTACACTCACCAACGTTCCCTGCTTGCCGCCCTCTTCCTCTTCGCGGTCGTGCTCCGCCTCTTCTATCTTTTCGACCTCAAGGATGATGCGCTCGCCGATCGATTGCTCCTCGATCCGGGAGCCTACGATCGAAAAGCCGCCGCGATTCTCGAGGGAAAGAGCCCCGATCCCGGCCGGGCTTTCTATCAGGCGCCTCTCTACGCCTATTATCTCGCGGGCGTGTACGCGGTCGCCGGGCGCGATCTGGACGCGGTGCGGGTCGTTCAGGTCCTTCTCGGCGGCGCGTCCGTCGTGCTCATCGCCCGGATCGGGTTCGTGTTCTTCGGTCTCCCCACCGGATGGCTCGCCGGAGCGGCGGCCGCGCTCTACGCCCCCTTCCCGTTCTTCGAGGCGCAAATCATGAAGACCAGCCTCGGCGTCTTTCTCCTCCTCGCCGGGTTCCTCATGCTTGCAGCGGGGAAGAACTGGAGAGGAGCCCTCGCGGGGGGCTTCCTCGTCGGCCTCGCAGCGCTCGCACAGGAGAACGCGCTCCTCCTTCTTTTCGCGGCGGCGCTCGGGGCGGCATGGGGGACGAGGCCGCGAGGCGGCAGTCTCCGCAGGGCTCTTCTCGTTCTCGCGGGGGGATCGTGCGCTCTCGCCCCGGTCGCGATCCGGAACCGCGCGGTCTCCGGGGAATGGGTTCTCATCACGTCGCAGGGAGGTCAAAACTTTTATATCGGAAACAACGAGCGGGCCGAGGGGACCTACACGAGCCTCCCCTTCGTTCGTCCGGACCCGCGCCACGAGGAGGAGGACTTTCGAATCGAGGCGGAACGCCGCCTCGGGAGAGCGGCCGCTCCATCCGAAGTCTCCCGCTTCTGGTACGAGGAGGGGTTGCGATGGATGCGCGCGCACCCAGGGGACGCCGCCGCGCTCGTCGTAAGAAAGGCCTTGCTCTTCTGGAACGCGCTCGAGCTTCCCGACAACGAGAACTTCTACTACATGCGCGACCGCCACCTCGCCCTCCGTCTCTTCCCGCTCACCTTCGGCGCGGCGGCGGTCTTCGCGCTCGCCGGGATGGTCGTCTCGCTCCGGCGTTTTCGTGAGCTCTTTCTTCTCTACGCCGGGGTCGGGGCGCCCTTCGCCGCGCTCGTCGTCTTCTATGTGTTCTCCCGCTATCGTCTGCCCGTAGTTCCGTTTCTTCTCCTCTTCGCCGCCGAGGGGGTCCGCGTCTCCGCGGAGGCCGTGCGCGGGCGCCGATGGGGCCGCGCGGCCGCGCTCGCGGGGGTTCTCGCCGCGGCGATCCTTCTCGTCCACGCCGCCCGGCCGATCGACTTCGATCCGAGGCGGGAGGGGTTTCTTCCTCTACATGTGAATCGTGCGATGCTCTTCGCGGAGGAAGGCGATGCGGCCCTGGCGATCGAGGAATACCGGGAAGCGCTACGCATCGCTCCGGACCGCCCGGCGATCCGGAAACGGCTGGCGTATCTTCTTCTGGAGGAAGGGAGAAGAGAGGAGGCGCTCCGCGAGATGGAGAGCGCGCGCGCCGGGCTTCCGCACGACGCGGCGATCCGGAACGACCTGGCACTTCTCCTTCTCGAGGAAGGAAAGGCGGACGATGCTCTTCTTCTTCTTCGGGAGGCGGTGCGGCTCGACCCGAACCTGGAGAGCGCCCGCCGCAATCTCGACCGCCTTCTCCGCGAGAGGGGAGAGGATGCGGTGGGGGTTCGCGTTCTCGAGTCGGCGGACGGCCTGAGAGCCGGGGAGGCGCGATGATCGCGGCGCTCATCCTCTTGCTCCCCCTCGCGTGGGTCGGGGAGTTCCCGCCGCTCCACCGAGCCGAGCGGTCGGAGGTCGACCGGCTTCTTCGCGATGAACGGTGGGCCGCGCTCGACCATGAGGAGAAGCTCCTCGCGCTCGCGCGGCTTCGGGTCGGGACCCCTTACGCGCTCGGGTGCTTGGGCGAGGAGGCGGAGCCGGACCGGGACCCGCTCTTCCGTCTCGATCGAGCGGACTGCACGGTTCTCGTCGTAACGAACGCGGCGCTCCTTCGCGCGCGATCCCTCGACGACGCGCGCGCCCGGATCCGGAGCGTTCACTACCGGGACGAAATCCCGTCGTACGCCTCGCGCTTCCACTTCACGGCGGACCGCATCGTTTCTTCGCCTTTCTTCGCCGACATCACCCGAGACGCCGCGCCCGATTCGCTCCTTCGCCTGGTCCGCGTGCTCCTCAATCGGAAGGCTTCGGGAGAGGCTCTTCTTCCGATCCCCTGGGAGCGCGAGATGGAGATGCGCTACCTTCCCACGGCGCGAGTGACCGAGGAGGTCCTCGACCGGCTTCCGCGCGCCTGCGGGGTGGCCTTCCTCGCGGAGAAGAACATCCCGAACGGGTTCCTCGTTTCCCACGAGGGGATCGTTCTCGGGCGGCGCGTTCTGCATCACGCGTCCTCCGAGGCGGGCGAGGTCGTCGAGGTCCCTCTTCTTTCGTACCTCAAGCGTCCGAGCGGCGCCGACCGGTTCGATGGGGTTCTCTTCTACGCGTTTCGGTGAGGCCGATCCGAACCCGTGCTCGAGTGTACGCGCACGCCGAACGGGAGGCCGTTCCCATGCGAATTCGTAACCCCCCGAACCGATTTCCATAAGGAAAATGAATTTGCCAAACGCCTTTCAGGGGATAAGCTTAGGGAAGAAACGAAGGCGCTTCGGGAAGCACTGCGGATCCGACCTCCCCCGGTGGGACAGCTCCGGAGGCGGGCCGGGCGGCGGGTTCCCGAAGATGGGCCGGGACCATGTTTCGCCTAGGCAAGCGACAAACGGGGGGATTTGCGGGCGAGGCACCCGGTTCATCTTTGGGGACCCGCCGTTTCGTCTTCTCGTCCGGCGGGCGGGCGCGTGTCCCGGAGGAAGCGCCCCGTCAGGCGCGCCGATCGAAGCTCCTCCCGAAGGATCAGGCCTTCGGGTCTTCTTCCGTCTCCTCGAAATCGCAGGGAGCCGCCTCGGATGCCTCGTCCGGCGCGACCTCATCTTTCCTGTGGTGCTCGCACGCGCGGTGCTCGCCCGGGGTCTTCTTCTTCTTCTCCCGAGGGCAATAGGCGACCGGGTCCTCCTCGCCGTCCGGGAAGCCGTCCGGATGCGGTGCGCCGTACGGGCGTCGTCGGATCTTCTCCTCGCTCATGCTGCCTCCTCGCTGAAACGGCCGGACATGCCTGGCGGCGCCGTCCGGTTCGCCTTCTTTCTTGAATCTAGCACAACGGAGGATCGGAGGCTTCTCCGGGGAGCGGAGGGAGAACGTGGTGCCGAAGGGGGGATTCGAACCCCCACAGGCGTTCGCCCACATGACCCTGAATCATGCGCGTCTACCAGTTCCGCCACTTCGGCTCTTCCTTTGAAGTCTAGGCGCTCCCGCGGCGGCGAGGCAAGCGAAAACCCGGCCGCCTTTTCCCTTGTCATGCCCGCGCGGCGACGCGTACCATTGCAAGGCGCGGCCCGGCCTGGACGGCGCATGTATCTTCGTCGCCCGGGCGAGACGGCCGCGCGTTCACCCCGAGCGGGCACCGGGCCTCCCTTTTCTTCGGGCGAACCTCATGGAAATCCGCACAATCTGCACCAACCGGAAGGCGCGTCACGAGTACCGGATTCTCGAAACCATCGAGGCCGGGCTCGTGCTCACCGGTTCCGAGGTGAAGTCCCTGCGCGCGGGGCACGCGAGCCTGCAGGAGAGCTACGCCCGGATCGAGAACGGAGAGATCTTTCTCGTCGGCGCGAACATTCGGACTTACGAGCAGGCCGGACGCTTCAACCATGAACCGACGCGCAGGCGGAAGCTGCTGCTCTCGGAGTCGGAGATCCGGAAGCTGACGAGGAGCGTCGAGGCGAAGGGGGCCACGCTCGTTCCCCTTCGCATCTACTTCCGCGGGAGCTGGGCGAAGGTGGAGATCGCCGTCGCCGTGGGGAAGAGAGCGTACGACAAACGGGCCGCGATCGCCGAGCGGGACGCGGCCCGCGAGATGGACCGGGCGAGGAAGGAGGCCCGCCATCGTTAGCCGGGCGATCTTCCTCATGATCCTGCTCTTCGCATCCGCCGCGGCCGCGGAGAATCTCGTCGTGCGGCACGCGGACGGAAGGACGAGCGATCTGGTTCTCGAGACGCGAGAGGAGGGAAGCTATCTCCGCGCCTCCGACGTCTCCCTCCTTCTCGGCGCGTCCCTCGACCGGAGGACGGATCTCCTCAAGATGACGATCCGCCTCGGGGATCATCGCGTGAAGGTCACGGCGGAGAACCCGAACATCGTCGTGGACGGCGCGGTTGTCCGCCTGCTCTCGCCGGTACTCTTTCGCGACGGAGATTTCCTTCTCCCCCTCGAGCTCGTCGGGGATCTCCTCGCCGGGCTCGCTCCGTTCCCTGCCCGATGGGAAAGCGCGAGCGGCGTTCTCCACATCGGGTCGGTCGGAAGGCGGATTCTCGGCGTGCGTCTCGAGGAGCACCCGGGGCGTGCCGATGCGACGATCCTGACCGCAGGAAGGCCGGACTTCGAGGAGGAGAGGGGGGGGATTGGGACGATCGTGATCCGTTTCCCTTCTCTCGAGATCGCGGACGACTCGCTCCCGCCGCCGGGGGATGAGAGCCTGATCGCCGGATGGGTGTGGGAGGTGCGCGCCGATTCGGTCTTTCTTCGCGTGCTACCGGGAGCCGCGTGCCTCGAGCATCGCGTCGAGCGGCGGGTGCGGCCGGAAGGGGTCCGAATCCGCCTCTCCGCCGCCCCGATCGGGGATTTGGGAGACGCGGTCTCCGCGGCGGTCGAGGTCCTCACGCGGCCGAAGGGGGAGAGAACGAGCGGAGAGAGCGTGGTCGTCGTCGATCCGGGCCACGGAGGATCGGACGCGGGCGGCCTGCTTCCGGGCGGTCTTCCCGAGAAGACCCTCGCGCTCGACCTCGCTCTTCGCCTTCGCCGGGCGCTCGAGGGGATCGGCGGGATGCGCGTCGTGCTCACGCGCGAGGAGGACATCGACCTCAGCATTCGATCGCGCGCGGAGTCGGCGAACCGCGCGCGCGGGGATCTCTTCGTCAGCCTTCACGTGAACGGTTCCCTCGCGGAGCGGCGGTCGGGTCCCGAAACGTACGTGCACGCGCTCGCGCGAAGCGGCGAGGAGAGGATCCGAAAGGCGATCGCCGAGGCCGCCTCTCTCTACGGCGAGACGCCTCTCGGGGGGGCGCTCACGGAGGAGATTCGCCTCGTTCCGTGGGAGGCGGTTCAGCAGCTTCACGGGGCGCGGAGCCGTGAGGCCGCGCGCGGGATCGAGGAGGAGCTGCGCGGCGCGGGCGGAATCGATTCGGCGCGCGCGCGCGAGGCGCCGGTCGCGGTCCTGGTCGGGGTCGACATGCCGGCGGTGTTGGTCGAGGTCGGGTTCGCCACGCATCTCGAGGAAGGAGCCCTTCTCGCGAGCGACGAGGAGAGGGCCCGCCTGGCGGCGTCGCTCGCGCGAGCGATCGCGCGCTTCTTGCGGGGAGAATCATGAGCGGGAAATCGGAATCCGCGGTGAGGGGCGGAAAGGGAAGGAGGAACGCTCTCCTGCTGTTCCTCTCGATCCTTCTCGTCGCTCTCGTCGTCGTCTTCTGGGCGAAGGGGAGGGGAGACGGACGCCGGGAAACGGGCGAGAGCCGCGCGCCCGACGAGCCTGCGAGCGTCTCGAGGTCGGCCGTTCTCTACTATGCCGGGGCCGACGGGGAGACCCTCGTCCCCGTGCGGCGCGCGATCTTTCTTCAGGGACACGGGCGGGAGGAGTTCGCGGTTCGCCTCGTGCTGGAGCTCGCCAGGTCCCCCGAGACCGAGGGGACCTTCGCGACCCTTCCGGCGGGAACCCGCGTTCGAGGCGTCTTCTTCGACGATCTCGGGGATCTCTACGTCGACTTCGACGGGGCGAGCCTCGCGGAGGGATCGTGGGGGACCTCGAGCGAAATCCTTGCGATACGAAGCATCGTCCGCACCCTCACCGATTCGTTCCCCGAGGTGGTCCGCGTCGGGTTCCTGGTCGACGGCGGCGGCGTCGAGACGCTCGCCGGCCACGTGGACGCCTCGCATCCGTTCGCCGCGAGCGATTGGAGGTGAGCATGCGGCCGATCGGCGTGTTCGATTCGGGGATCGGCGGGCTCACCGTGGTGCGCGAGATCTTCCGCGTCCTTCCCGAGGAGCCGGTCCTCTTCTTCGGGGACACCGCGCGTCTTCCCTACGGACCGAAGTCCGCGGAGACCGTGACCCGCTTCTCGCGCCAGATCACGCGGTTTCTTCTCGCGAGGGACGTGCGTTGTGTCGTGGTCGCGTGCAACACCGCTTCCTCGGCGGCGCTTCCCGTCCTCGAGAGGGAATCGCCCGTGCCGGTCCTCGGGGTGATCGCCCCGGGGGCGCGAGCGGCTGCCCGCGAGACCCGCTCGGGCGTGATCGGCGTGATCGGAACGCGCGGGACGGTGGCGAGCGGCGCTTACGAGCGCGCGCTCCGGGCGATCGATCCGGCGCTCCGCGTCGTCTCCGAGGCGTGTCCGCTCCTCGTCCCCCTCGTGGAGGAAGGATGGGTGGATCACCCGGTGACCGAGCAGGTGGTTCGCCAGTATCTCGATCCTCTTCTCCGGCGATCCATCGACACGCTGATTCTCGGTTGCACCCACTTCCCGGTGCTTAGGGGCGTGATCGGGAAGGTGGCCGGGGAAGGCGTCGTCATCGTGGACGCGGCCCGGGAGACCGCCTGCGCGCTTCGCGAAGCGCTGCCGCCGCAGGCGCGCGCGCCGAAGGGCGCGCCGTCCCATCGATTCCTCGTCACCGACGTGCCGCACCGCTTCCGCGAGGAGGCGGAGCTGTTCCTCGGCGCGCCGGTCGAGAGGGTGGAGAGGGTGGAAACCGAACAGCTGGAGGGAGTCTGTCGAGAATGATCGGACGGGCGGACGGAAGGAGACCGGACGAGATCCGGAAGACGAACATCCGGCGCGGGTATCTTCGCCACGCCGAGGGGAGCGTGATGATCGAGACCGGTCAGACGCGCGTGATCTGCTCCGCGACCGTCGAGGAGAAGGTCCCGCCGTTCCGCCGGGATTCGGGCGGAGGGTGGGTCACCGCGGAGTACGGGATGATCCCCCGCTCCTCGGCGGTTCGGATCCGGCGCGAGGTGGGATCGAGGGGATTGCAGGGGCGGACATTCGAGATCCAGCGTCTCGTCGGCCGGTCGCTTCGCGCGGTCACGGACCTCCGCAAGCTCGGGCCGCGCACGGTCCTCGTCGACTGCGACGTCGTGCAAGCGGACGGAGGAACGAGAACCGCCGCGATCACGGGAGCGTACGTCGCGTTCGTCGACGCGGTCCATTTTTTGATCCGTCAAGGAGTGTTGGCCGAGTCGCCCCTTCTCGATTCGGTCGCGGCGGTGAGCGTCGGCGTGGTCGGGGGCGATGTGCTTCTCGACCTCGACTACGAGGAAGACGTCCGGGCCGAGGTCGACATGAACCTTGTGATGACCGGAGGGGGCCGCTACGTCGAGGTCCAAGGGGCGGCGGAGGGATCTCCCTTCGACGAATCGTCGCTCGATGCGATGCTCCGGCTCGGCCGCGCAGGGATCGAGCGCCTGACGGCGCTTCAGAAGAAGGCGCTTGAGGGGGAAAAGGAGAGATGAGCGAGCTTCTTCTCGCGACGAGAAACCGGGACAAGGTGCGCGAGATCGAGCGGATTCTCGACGGTCTCCCGCTCCGTGTCCGAACGATGGACGAGTTCCCGGATCTTCCGGACGTGGAGGAGGACGGGGAAACCTTCGAGGAGAACGCGGCGAAGAAGGCGCTCTCTGCGGCGCGGGGGACGGGGCTTCTCGCGCTCGCCGACGACACAGGCCTCGTCGTGCCCGCGCTCGGCGGCGAACCCGGCGTCCGCTCTTCCCGTTACGCGGGGGAGAAGGTCACGTACGAAGACAATTGGCGCAAGCTCCTCGAGCGCATGGCCGATCTTCCGGACGAGAAGAGAGGGGCATCGTTCGTTTGCTGGGCGGTGGTCGCGAACGCGGGGGGGATCGTCCTTCGAGCCGAGGGGAGGTGCGAGGGGAGGATTCTTCGGGCGCCGCGGGGAGACGGCGGGTTCGGATACGACCCGGTCTTCTTCCACCCGCCCACGGCAAAGACGTTCGCGGAGCTTCCGATCGAGGAGAAGAACCGCGTGAGCCACCGGGCGGCGGCGATGCGGGCGATCCGGGGGATGCTTGAGGCGCGCATCGCTGAGGCGTTATCCTAAGGGGGAACTCCGCGGGCCGGTTTCGCGCGCCGCTCTCTTACGAAACAAACGAGCGGATCGCGGGGTCCCTTGAATCCCGCAGGGGAAAGAAGGCGGAGTACGGCGGGGCGTGGCGCAGTCCGGTAGCGCACCTGCTTTGGGAGCAGGGTGTCGGAGGTTCGAATCCTCTCGCCCCGACTTGCCCTTCGCGCTCGGCGGCGCTCATGAGGTTTCCGCGCCCGTAGCTCAGTAGGACAGAGCAACGGACTTCTAATCCGTAGGTCGCAGGTTCGAATCCTGCCGGGCGCGCTTCGTTCCTTGCGGCCAGGAAGTCTTGCGCCTACAATAGATGGGTGATTGCCGGACGGCGGTGGGCGTAGCTCAGCTGGTAGAGCCCCAGACTGTGGATCTGGTTGTCGCGGGTTCGATCCCCGTCGCTCACCCCAATCATTCTCCGCGCGGGTTCTCTCGGCGGGCCGAGTCCGCATCGTAGGGCGTCTTTCGATCGGGCGCGAGATCGCGCGACATCCCGAACCCCCCTCCCCACGCGCAGGCGCGCCGGAGACTGAGGCAGCGGCTGCTTTCCCTCTCACGCCCCCACGAGGCTCCGAACCCCCAGCCGATCGGCCGTTCGCCGCTCGAGACCGTCGGAGGGTTCGCTTCGGGCGCCGCGAAGGGTTCTTCACAGCTTCCTTCGCGCCGGCGCTCCCCGAGATCGATCATCCCTCGCTGAGGTACGGGTCTCTCTCGTTCCATCGGATCCGCTCCTTTCCGGTCGCTCGCACGCGAGGACTTCCACGCACGCTCTTCTTCAACTTATCGGCAGGATTCCGCTTTCGTCGACTCAGAATCATCGAGAGCGAAGCTGCACTAGGTACACGGAGCCTTTGCGTGGTACAGGACTCTAACGTCAATCCGTCAGAAGTGTGCTCCTCGCGCGGCCGCCGGGGCGCGGGGCGAGGGGGTGAACCGGCGAGTTCCGCAGCGCACCGGGCCCTGCCGACCTGGCCACACGCCGTGGGCCCGGTGCGCGAGGACTGTCTGAGCCGGCACCCCCTTGCCCCGCGTCCCGGCCGAGAAAACACCGGTCGGCTCTTCCGGATCTAGGCTGGTTCTTCTCGGAAACAGGAGGGGGGAGGCTGCGTAGAGAGCCGTATACGAGGCGCGAGGCGCGGGTTTGAGCTGAACAGAATCCTCGGAAGCGGGGTCTTACCGAGAGGGCGCAACGGTCGGCGGCGCGCGAAGTCCTTCCCCTGTTCCCGCGGGGAGGGCCTTCCCGAACCCGCGCCGGGGCCCGGTTCTTCCGCCGGAGAAGCGAACAATGAAGAAGGTCATTCTCGCGGGGGCCGCGCTCCTTCTGATCGCGGCCGGAGTCGTCGATGGGACGCGCGGCGCGAACGGGAAAAGCGAAGGGGGAACGCGCGTGCGGGTGGAAAGGGGCGCGATCGTCGACAAGGCGCTCGCGACCGGCCGAATCGTGCCGCGCGAGGAGGTGCAGGTGAAGTCGCAGATCTCGGGAATCGTGCGCGCCTGCTACGTCGAGGTGGGGGACGAGGTGCGGGAGGGCGAACGGCTGTTCGAAATCGCCCCCAACCCGACCCCGCTCGAGCGGACCGAGGCGGAGCGGAACGTGCAGCTCGCCGAGATCGCCTGCGACCGCTCGCGGTTGGAGCACGACCGCCGTGCCTCCCTCCTCGAGGACGGTCTCATCTCCCAGGAAGAATACGACGCCGCGCGCAAGCAGCTCGAGGGGGTCTCGGTGGAGAGGGATCTCGCGGTCGAACGGCTCGCCTTGATCAAAGAGGGGAAGATCCGGGGGAGCCGGGCGGTCGATTCGGTCATCCGCGCCCCGGCCTCGGGGACCGTTCTCGAGAGACTCGTCGATCCGGGCGAGCCGGTCGTCCCTCTCACCTCTTTCCAGGAGGGGACGGCTCTTCTCACCATTGCCGACATGAATGATTTAGTCTTCAAATGGACGGTCGACGAGATCGATGTCGGCAAGCTCGAGCCCGGACTCCCGGTGCGCATCCGCGTGGGGGCTCTGCCGAACGCGGAGATCGAGGGGAAGGTCGTCCGGATCGCTCCGAAGGCGAGAGAGGAGCAGGGGACGACCCTTTTCTCCGTCGAGGCGTCGATCGAGGAGGCCGGCGGCGCCCTTCTTCGGGCCGGTTACTCGGCGAACGCGGATGTCGTGATCCGCGAGAAGGTGGATGTGCTTCTCCTTCCGGAGCGGGTCGTCTCGTTCGAGGGGGAGAAAGCGTTCGTCGAGCTCCCGCCCCCGAGGTCCGGCGTGGAGCCGGAGAGGCGCGCGATCGAGGTGGGTCTCTCGGACGGCCTCCAAGTCGAGGTGCTCTCGGGGCTCGAGGAAGGGGACGAGGTCTGGCAGAGGCCGCCGAAAGAGATCGAGTAGTCGGCGATGCGAACGGCGTTCTTCCGGCAGTTCCTGCGCGACGTGCGGGCTCAGAAGCTCCGTCTCACCCTCACCCTCTTCGGGATCGTCTGGGGGACGGTCTCCGTCGCTCTTCTCCTCGCGTTCGGCGAGGGGCTCCGCGCGAACGTGCTCAAGGAGATCCGGGGGCTCGGCGAGAACATCGTGATCGGCTGGCCGATGCGGACGAGCAAGCCGTGGCAGGGGCTCCCGCGGGGGAGGCAGATCCGCGTGACCGAGGAGGACATGGACCTCCTCGCGGCGGAGATCCCCGAGATCTCGTCCATCTCCGCCGAGTTCAGCACCTCCAGCGTCCGCTTCCGCGCGGGGCGGAACGTGATCGTCCCCCAGCTCACCGGCGTGGAGCCCGCCTTCGGCGAGATGCGGAACCTGATTCCCGAGGCGGACGGCCGCTTCACGAACGATCTGGACCGGCAGCGCCGCCGCCGCTGCATCTTCCTCGGGGACGAGCTGAGGACCGACCTCTTCGGCGCGGAGAGCGCCGTCGGGCGCTATGTCTACCTGAACAACGTCCCCTTTCTCGTCGTCGGCGTCATGCGCGAGAAGAGGCAGATGGGGATGTACGGAGGTCCGGACGAAGACCACGCCGCCATCCCGTTGAGCACCTTTCAGGCGCTCTTCGGGGATCCGTATCTCGACGACATGGTGGTCAAGCCGCGCGACCCCAGCCGCGCGGAACACGTGAAGCGGCGGATCAACGAAGTCCTCGGGGCGAAGTACCGGTTCGATCCCGAGGACTCGCGCGCGGTCTACGTATGGGACACGATCGAGAACGCGCGGACGTTTCTCAAGGTGATGTTCGGCATCGAGGTCTTTCTCGGGATCATCGGCGGTCTCACCCTTCTTATCGGCGGGATCGGGGTGGCGAACATCATGTACGCGGCGGTGAAACAAAGGACGCAGGCGATCGGCGTCCAGATGGCGCTCGGGGCGTTTCGCGCCGACGTGATGGGCCCGATCGTTCTCGAGGCGGTCGCCATCACGTGCGTAGGGGGCGCGGCCGGGATCGCGGCCGGCTGGGGGATCGTGCAGGGGCTCGGCTTCGTGCAAGGGCATGTGGAAAGCCAGGCGATGGAGTTTATCGGTACGCCGACCTTCTCACTCCCCATCGCCGGGGTGACGGTGCTCATTCTCGGAATGACCGGTCTTCTCGCCGGCTACTTCCCCTCTCGCCGCGCGGCGCGCGTGCAGCCGGCGGAAGCCCTGCGGCACGAGTAGAGGAGACCAGAGGATGCTCGCAAAGAAGAACGCGAACGGAGGCGCGGCAGGAACGAACGGATCCCTCATCGAGCTTATGGGGATCCGTAAAGTCTATCGGACGGGAGCGCTCGACGTCGAGGCGCTCTGCGGAATCGATCTCGCGGTCCGAGGAAACGAGTTCGTCGCGATCGTCGGTCCCTCCGGCTCCGGGAAGTCGACGCTCATGAACATCCTCGGCTGCCTCGACACGCCGACCGAGGGCTCGTATCTTCTCCGCGGCGAGGAAGTCGCCCGCTTCTCGCCCGATCGCCTCGCCGAGACCCGGAACCGTCATGTAGGGTTCGTCTTTCAAAACTTCAACCTTCTCCCGCAGATCACGGCTTACGAGAACGTCGAGATGCCGCTCCTCTTCCGGGGGACGGGAACGAGGGAGCGGAGGGAGCGGGTCGAGAGGCTCTTCGAGCAGGTGGCGCTCATCGACCGGATGAAGCACAGGCCGACCGAGCTCTCGCGAGGCCAGATGCAGCGGGTCGCGATCGCACGCGCGCTCGCCTGCGATCCGGACATCATCCTCGCGGACGAGCCGACTCGGAACCTCGATTCCGGATCGGGCCGGGACATCGTTCATCTCTTCGAGGAGCTTTGGAGGGGGGGCGGACCGTCCTTCTCATCACACACGACGAATCGATCGCGAAGAGAACCCGTCGGATCGTGCAGCTCCAAGACGGGAAGGTCGTCGGGGACGCGCGGACGTAGCTTGGAACCTACGCGCGGCTCATCCGAGAGGGAACCAGTAGCTCATCTTGAGAACGAAGAGGTTTTCCCCCCCCGCGCCGAAGCTCTCCCAAAGATCGCGCCCCCCGACGAGCGCCCCGCTCGCCGTTCTCGACTCGCGGTTCTGCTGCCAGACGAGAAAGAGCGTGCTCCCCTTTCGCCATTCCCAGCGGAGGACGACGTTGCTCCGGAAGGACAGAACGTTGAAGTCCTGGTTATCGATCGTAAAGGTCGCGCCGTCGACCGCGACCGTTCGCGATCCATCGTCGTTCACGACAAGGGTCGAGCCGCCCTCCTTGCCGTACGTGAGGATCGATCGATCGCGCGGCCGGCGGAGCTCCCCGTGGTCGAAGTGGCGTCCGCTCGAGGCGAAGGGCTCGGCGTAAACCTCGAGCGTGAGATCCGGGGTCGCCGCGCAGTTCACGCGGAATCGGGCGGAGAGGGTCCCCTGCTCGATCCAGGAGAAGACGTAGCGCCTTCCGTAGGTCTCTTCGGGCCCTCCGTCCCACGAGCCGATGTACTGGCGCGCGATGCGCGAGTAGATGTACCTCGGTTCGACTGAAAGCTCCCATCTCCCTCCGGTTCTCGTCGAGAGGCTTCCGCGGAAGACCCCGATCTTCGCCCCCGCCTCGTTCCCCTGGATTTCCGACTCGACGAGCCAGCGCGCGTCGGAAGCCCAGCTGTTCGAGGCGCCGATCCACGACGACCATCCGCGGAACCTCTGCATGAGAGGGCCGCCGCGCGTAAGGTCGTCGCTCAGGTTCCTCGGCGTCCCCCAGATCCCGCACCAGCCGCTCCAGTGGTTGTTCCACGTGCAGTTGAAGGAGAGATCCGCGCTCCGGTGCGTCCGAACCCCGCCGTAGTTCCACTCCTGATAGGTTCCGAGGTTGATGGAATACTCGCGAAAGATCCGTCCCGGCTTCGTCTCCCGATACTTGAGGTTCCCTCCTCCCCCGATGTCGTCGGCGGATTGCAGACGCCCTGCGTCGTTGGTTTCGAATCCCGGCGATTCCCCGTTGACGCCGGCCTCCCACAGCCAATGCTCGCCGGAGACGCGCGAGGCAGAGAGCGAGAACGTGTTCCCGGAGAGGGACGTCCGCGAGGAGTCGAGCGTCACGTGCGAGGCATCGGGGCGCTGGAAGTAATGCGCGCTCGACCGCTGCACCCTCGCGATCGCCCCCGAATCGCCCTCGACGAAACTGAAGCCGGCGTATCCCGTGAGCGCGTATTCCTTGTCGCGCGTCGTGAGCTTCCAGTCGGCGCCGCCCGCCACGGCGCGGCGCGCGAGGTCGTTCCGGAGATCCTCTCCCTCGGCGATCTTCCGCTCGACGCCGGTGAGGATCACCCCCGCGGTCGATCGGCTCTCGCCGAACTCCTGCTGGAGCCTGAGGACCCCGTAGCCGGCGAGCGGCTCGACGAGAACCTCCTCCCGCGCCCCGTTCGTGCTCGAGGCGGTCCGCGCGCGCTCCTCGTCGGTGACCGCGGCGAGCGCTCCGATCGAAAGTCCTCCCGCGAGCCGCCCGGTCGCTTTCATCGCCCCCAGGATCGTCGTGTTCTCCGGCGAATCGATCCAGTCCGCGTCCGGCTCGCCGCGCGGGCGCGCGCCGATCCGCCTCGAGTAGAACCACGCCGCTCCGTCGCCGGCGAGGAGCCGGTTCCCCTCGACGAAGAACGGCCTTCGTTCCTCGAAGTAGGTTTCGTACGCGCTGAGGTTCACCTCCGCCGGATCCGCCTCGATCTGCCCGAAGTCCGGATTGATTGTCCCATCAAGCGTGAGGTTCGGGCCGAGCCCCATCTTGAGATCGGTCCCCGCGCGCCCGCGGAAGGACTGCTTCATAGTAAAAGGATCGTCCGGGTCGATCGCTCCGGCGAAGCGCGCGTCGGCGGCGGCGTACGGGAGAAGCTCGATGCGCCGCGACGGCCGGATCCCACGAATCCCGCGGAGCTCTCCGAAACGGGACGCCCATCCGGTCTCGTTCTTCGGGATGCACACCCAATAAGCGTCCTCGTTCCGGTCCGGCATCCATCGGTTCATGTTGAGCCCGAAGACCGGCTCCCCGCGCTCCGTGAAGCGAAGCTGGGAGAAGGGAATCCGCATTTCCGCCGTCCAGCCCTCCTCGCTCCTCGACGCGCGCGCCTCCCAGACCGGATCGAACGAGTAGTCCCGATCGTGCTCGGCGTCTCCCGGATGGAAGTAGTCGATCCGCACGCCGGATGCGGTCACGGCGAAGCTCGCCGAGGTGCGGCGGTCGTGATAGGTGTCGAGGCAGACGATGAGGCGCTCGGCGTTCCCTGAGTTGTCGCGCCGGCTCACGATCGAGCGGATCTCGCCGCCGCCGATCTCCATCCGCGCGCCGACGTAGAGGGCTTCGTCGTCGAAGAGGAACGCGACCTCCGTCCTCCTCGTCGAGGGCTCCCCTTCGTTCGGGGTCTTCTGGACGAAACCGGAAACCGGTTCCGCTTCGCCCCACGCCGGCTCGTCCAGCATCCCGTCGACGCGGACCGCCCCGCGCTTGATTCTCGAGGCATGCGCGACCCGCGGCTCTTCCGCGCGCGCGCGCCCCGGGCCCGCGAGAAGAGAGAGAGCGAGAAGAACGGAGAGAGGCGGGCGAATGGCTCCCGGACGCGGCGTTCCGTGGATCAAGGCGCGCACATCCCCCTTCCGAATCACGGAGAGCGTCGCCCGGCAGGCGAGCGGCATCGAACGATCCGACGAGTCGTTCCCCGCGAGCGTTCAACCATTCGGCGTCTTCCCCCCGCGGGGTTCGCCGATCCGCCGCGAAAACTTCACCCAATCCTAACAGACGGGGGAGTATGATCGGGCGGGAGATCCTGGGGAGCGGCCGGTCCCGAGGGGGCGACGATCGGCGCCCGCGCGGACGGTTTGCATCGGGAGGGAAGCGCGAATGGGAGCTCCGCGAATCCTCGTCATTGAGGACGAGCCGGATATCGTCGAGGTCCTTACCTACAACCTCACGCGGGAGGGGTACCATGTCCTCTCCGCGAAGGACGGCGAGGAGGGGCTCCGCAAGGCGCGCCAGGAAGGCCCTTCTCTCGTTCTGCTCGACCTCATGCTTCCCGGCATCGACGGGGTCGAGATCTGCCGCCGGCTCAAGGCGGACCGGGCGACCCGCGCGACCCCGATCATCATGGTGACGGCGAAAGGGGACGAGAGCGACGTCGTTCTCGGGCTCGGCCTCGGGGCCGATGACTACGTGAAGAAACCCTTTAGCCCAAAAGAAGTCGTTGCGCGCGTGCGGGCGGTTCTCCGGCGCGCCGTGGAGAGAGGGGCGGATCTCAAGGGGGAACGCCTCGCGGTTCGGGGACTGTTGATCGATCAGCGGCGGCACGAGATGCGGGTGGACGGGAAGAAGATCGATCTCACGCCGACCGAGTTTCGCCTCCTTCGAGCGCTCGCCGCCCGCCCGGGCGAGGTTTTCGAGCGCCAGGAGCTGCTCGGCCACGCGGTCGGCCCGGACACGATCGTTGTCGATCGGAGCGTCGACGTGCACGTCAACTCGATTCGCAAGAAGCTCGGCAAGCACCGCGATCTCATCCAGACCGTTCGGGGAGTCGGCTACCGTTTCGCGGATCGGAAGGGCTAGCCGGGGATGATCCGCTCCCGCTTTGTTTGGCGGCTCTACGCCGGCTACGTGGCGCTCATTCTCCTCACCGCCTCTCTCATCGGCTTCTTCGTTTCGCGCAACATCGTCGGGCAATCGCTCCAAGACATGGAGCACGATCTCCGAACCCAGGGGCTCTTCCTCGCCCGCGTGTATCGACAGGCGCTCGCGGACGGTGATCTCTCGCGCCTTCCCGAAGAGGTGCGCGAGATGGGGAGGGAAACGGAGAGCCGCCTCACGGTGATCGGGGCGGACGGAACGGTTCTCGCCGACTCAGAGGCGGATCCCGGGCGGATGGACGACCACGGGTCGCGAGCGGAGATCCTCTCCGCGCGGGAATCGGGCATCGGATCGAGCACGCGCTACAGCGAGACCGTGCGAAGAGAGATGATGTACGTCGCGATCTCCGTTCGCGAGGAAGGGGAGGAGATCGTGGGGTACGTCCGCGCCGCTTTCCCGCTCGTCGACGTTTCGCGCCGGCTCGCCCACATCCGGAACGTCATCGCCGCGATCGCGGGGCTCTCCTCGTTCGCGGCGCTCCTCCTCGGCTTCTTGTTCGCCCGGCGCGTGACGGGGCCGCTCCGCGAGATGACCCGCGCGGCAATCGCGGTCGCGGGAGGAGACTACGCGCACGAATTCGAGATCCGCTCGGGGGACGAGATCGGGACGCTCGGCCGCGCGTTCAACACGATGATCGAACAGCTCCGCTCGCGCGTGGAGACGATCGCCCTCGATCGGAACAAGCTCTTCGCGATTCTCTCGAGCATGGTCGAGGGGGTTGTCGCGATCGACCGGGAGGAGAAGGTCCTCCACCTCAACCTCGCCGCGGCCCGAATCCTCGATGTGGAGTGGGAGCGGGCGATCGGCAACAAGATCGCGGACGTGACCGGGGTGCGCGAAGTGCGGGAGACGCTCGCGCGCGCGATCCGCGAGGAGAGGGAGATCACGCTGGAAACAAAGCTTCAAACCGCCGCCGGGAAGCGGAAGATCGAGATGCGCGCATCCCCTCTTCGGGACAGCGACGAGCGCCTCGCGGGGGCTGTGCTCGTCTTCAACGACATGACCGAGCTCCGCCGTCTCGAGGCGGTGAGGCGCGACTTCGTGGCGAACGTCTCCCACGAGCTGAAGACACCGGTCACGGCGATCCGCGGGCTCGTCGAGACGCTTATCGACGACGCGGAGATGCCCCCCGACCGGAAGCTCGACTTCCTCCGGCGAGTTCACGACCAGTCGATGCGGCTCTCCTCCCTCGTCACCGACCTCCTCACGGTCTCGCGCGTCGAGTCGAGAGAGTGGGCGCCGGAGATCGAGCGGATCGATCTCCGCGACACGGCAAGGCGCTCGATGCGGAACCTCCGCGCGCTCGGAGAGACGAAAGGTCTCGTGATGGAGACCGATCTTCCGGCGGAACCGGTGTTCGCCTACGTGGATGCCGACGCGATGCGCCAAGTCGTCGACAACCTCCTCGACAACGCCGTCAAGTACACGCCGGCTGGAGGACGCGTGCGGGTTCGCGTGCGGCCCGACGGAGCGCGAGCCGTCGTCGAGGTGGAGGACAACGGGGTCGGCATTCATCCGAAGTACCATGCGCGCATCTTCGAGCGCTTCTATCGGATCGACAAGGCACGATCGCGGGAGCTCGGAGGGACCGGCCTCGGGCTCGCGATCGTGAAGCACCTCGTCCTCGCGCAAGGAGGGACGATCGAGGTGGAGAGCGAAGAGGGGAAGGGGAGCGTGTTTCGCGTCCGCATGCCCCAGAACGCCCCCGCCGCTCCGAGCCGTCCGGCGCCGACCCTCTTCGGGAACCGCGAGGGCTGATCCGCGCGAGATCTTGCGGGACGGGCCGCGCTTCCTCGGGGCTTGTCTCTCTCGAAACCGGCGCCGGATCCCCGCCCCGCATCGGACAGTGCATACCTTGGTGTCCCCGGAACTCCCGTTCCGGTCCATCTCACCTCACGAGGAGGATTCTCTCCGAGCGCGAATCGCTTCCCGCTTCGAGGCGAAGGAAGTAGACACCTGAAGGAAGCTCGACTCCTCGGTCGTCGCGTCCGTCCCAGAGGCTCTCGTTCATTCCGCTTCTCGACTCGTTCTCGACAAGCGTCCGGACCCTACGTCCCGAAACATCGAACACGCGGAGCGAAGCCTGCGCATCGCGCGGGAGCAGGAATCGGAGCGTCGTCGTTCCTCTCGCGGGATTCGGGAAGCTCGGCAGAAGAGCGATCGGGTCGGACCCGATGAGGCCGAGATCGTTGGGTGTCGAGATGCCCTCGGGGCCGAGCTGAACCGCCTGCCGCTGGAAGCGGGGCTCGACCACCGTTAGCTTCAGGTTGTCCCAGTACACGTCGTCGTCGCTGACGTTCGGGGGGTCCCACTGGGAGGCGATGACCTCGGCACTCACGGCCTCAATGAGCTGGCCGCGACGCCACTCTCCCTCCCAAAACGAGCGGGGGGGCGCATAGCCAAAGAGCTGCTGCCTCTCTCCATCGACTTCCAAGTAGAGGTATGTGTCGCGCGCATGGTCAATCGCCAGCTGGAAATGGTGCCACGTGTCCCACGCGAGCTCTTGCCCAACGGTCAACGGGATCGGTTCGTTGTTGTCCACCCCATTGAAGCATCCAATGCTCACAAACACACCCACGTCGCCCTTGGCCATCCCGTTCCCGGATCCGAGTGTGAGGTCGATGATGTGGTAGCCCGGGTGCGGACCGCCGGAGACCGTGATTGCTGCTGAGTAAGGGTTTACCGCAGCGAGATCGCTCGTTCGGCAGAAGAAATCTCCGGAGAGAGTGATCACCGGTCTCAAAGAGAGGTCTGGCGGCACCAGGTCCCGCCGGTCTATCGTTTGCACGCAGCAAGGGTTCGTGGCCGGGGCGTACTCGTGTAGTGCCCGGCCCGCAACCGCGACTGCTTCTTGGATCTCCCCAAATGCATCGCCGACGGCGAGCGTCTGGAACCAACCGTCCTGGCCCGGGTCGCCGGGGTGGGGAAGCGTGTGACCCAGCGCAAGCGCATCGAAGCTCGTTTCGTAGACCACCAGGACCTCTCCGGCAGTGGCGCCCGCAAGAAACAGGACTGCGAGCAGCGCAGCTCCCCCGCTGCGCAGTACGGCACGGTTGGCTGAGCATCTCCTCTTCATCGGTTCTCCTCCTGTCTGTCGGTTCACCCCGGGTCGCCGCCCGGACGACGGGGGTTCACGATTCGGGGCCCCGAGAGCTTTCTGCGAGACGTTGCCCCGCGCGTCCCGCTCGTTTCTGCTTCTGCGGAGTCGCGCTTCCCCGCTCCGTGAGGGTCTCTTCCGCCGCGCGCCCCCGCTCTTGGTCCTCGGATCGAGCCGCCCGGCCCGCCCGAGCTTCACGAAAAACTATGCCCCAAGCCTGTTACGCGAAAGTTACGCGGGATCCGGAAGGTGGGCCGCCTTGCGCTCAGGGAGGGGCATTCCCGTCGCTCACGCAGCGAGGTGTCGCTCTGGAACTTCGTCCGCGACCGCGGAGTCCGTTTCCCGTGCCGGGCGACGGTGTTCCCCGAGTTGGGTCGACCGGCACCGAAGTACGGCACCGAAGATGTGGGGAAGGGGGATCGCGAAGACCGCATCTCCCGGGAAGAGTTCAGATCACCGAGATTCGCGGATCGTGTTTCTCGACGATCTCTCCGATGCTCGCGGCTTCCGAAACGCCGCGCGCGGCGAGGTCGCGGAGGAGAGCTTGCTCCTTGTCGGGCGGGATCGCGATGAGGAGACCGCCCGAGGTTTGCGCGTCGGTGAAGACGATCCGCATCGCCTCCTCGACTCCCGCGTTCCACTCGACGATCCCCTCGGTGTCCTTCCGATTCGCCGCGCTCCCCCCGCACACGAAGCCCTCGCGCGCGTACTCGAGCGCTCCCGGAAGGAGCGGAACGCGCTTGGCCTCGATCGTTGCGCCGGCGTCGCTCGCCTCGACGAGGTTCGCGAGGTGGCCGATGAGCCCGAAGCCGGTGACGTCGGTCGCCGCGCGCGCGCCGGCCGCGCGCATCGCCTCCGAGGCGGCGCGGTTCAGCGTCGCCATCCAGCGAATCGCGACCGCGATCGCGCCGAAGCGATCGGCGTCCGCCTTGAACGCGGTCGAGACGAGCGCGTTCCCGATCGGCTTCGTGAGCACGAGCCGATCGCCCGGCCGCGCGCCGGCGTTCGAGACGATCCGATCGGGGTGCACCGTGCCCACGACGGAGAGCCCGTAGAGCGGCTCGCTCGTCTTCACCGTGTGGCCTCCCACGATCTCGATCCCGGCTTCTCGCGCAACCGCGTGCCCGCCGCGGAGGATCTCCGTGAGCACCGCGGGCGGGATCCCTTTCGGCGGAAAGCCGGTGATGTTGAGCGCGGAGAAGGGCGTCGCCCCCATTGCGTACACGTCCGAGAGGGCGTTCGCCGCGGCGATCCGCCCGAAGTCGAACGGATCGTCCACCATCGGCGTGAAGAAGTCGGTCGTGAGGACGAGCGCGAGATCGGGACGGAGCAACACCACCCCCGCGTCGTCCGACGTCGCCCCGCTCACGAGCACGTTCCGGTCCTCCGGACCGGGCAACCCGCGAAGCACCTCCTGGAGGTACGCCCGCGAGTGCTTCGCCGCTCAGCCCGCCGCGGAGGCGAGCTTGGTGAGGCGGATCCTCTCTCTCGCGTCGCCGTTCGTCTCCGGCATCGCCGGGTCCCTCATGGCTCCTTCGCCCTCGCGCGGCCGCGAACGGGGAGCCGGATCGATTCGCACTTCTTCACGTTCGTTTGTACATGAATCGTATCTTCGAGAACCGTTCCCTCCGGCTGCGGGAGGAGCGTGAGGTGCAAGACGAGATCGCCCGCGCGCTCTCCGTCGACGACCCAGAACCGAAACCGTTCCTCCGGCGCGCCCACCCCGAGGATCGCGAGCTCGATCCCCTCCTTCGGGCGAAAGAGAATCTTCGCCTCCTTCGACACGTTCGGAGGGAACACGCCGAAGTCGAACGCGTCGTCCGAGAGCATGAGCGCGCGCTCGACATACGCGCGAACCAAGAAGACCGCGCGCGGTCTCTCCGGATCGTTCGTTTCGAGTATCACCGCTTTGCGAATCTCCCCTTCCAGCTTTCGCGACGAGAAAGTCCCCGTTATCGGGACCGACTCGCCGGGCAGGATCAGGCTGTCCGGAAGAAAGACGACGGTGCATCCGCAGGTCGGGTTGACCTCGTGGATCGCGAGGGGGGCGTCGCCGTCGTTTCGGAGCGCGAGGGAGAAGGGGACGACGATGTCCCCCTCGAGGAGGCCGAGATCGACCGAGACGGGATCGAAGACGAGCGCGGGCGCGCCGAGCCCGGGAATCGGGAGCGCGAGGAGCCAGAGAGCCGGAAGAAGCGCCGCCGCGCGCGCGCGTCTCATGAGAGGAGGGTCCCCGCGATGCAGGCGGTCATCCACGAGGCGAGCGCGCCCGCGGCCATCGCCCGAAGGCCGAGCCTCGCGAGATCCCCGCGGCGCTCCGGAGCGATCCCGCTGATGCCTCCGATCTGGATCGCGATCGATCCGAGGTTCGCGAAGCCGCAGAGGGCGTACGTCGCGATGATCGTCGAGCGCTCGGAGAGGGTCTCCTTCGCGAGACCGAGCTCGACATAGCCGACGAACTCGTTGATCGCGATCTTCGTCCCGAGAAGGTTCCCGACCGCGAGCATGTCCTTCGCGGGCACGCCCATCGCCCAGGCGATCGGCGAGAAGATCGTGCCGAGGATCTCGCGGAGGCTCGTGTGGATGAACCCGAGGAAGAAATCGATCATCGCCACGAGCGCGATGAACGCCAGGAGCATCGCCCCGACGTTCAGCGCGAGCCGAAGGCCGTCGGCGGCGCCGCTCGCCGCCGCGTCGATCACGTTGGCGGTCTTCCGTTCCCACGGGATCTTGACGTCGCCCGCGGTGGCGGGTTGTTCCGTCTCGGGAAGGATGATCTTCGCCATCACGACCGCGGCGGGCGCGGACATGACGCTCGCCGCGACGAGATGGCCCGCGTCGATGCCGAAGCGCACGTACGCCGCGAGAACGCCCCCCGCGATCGTCGCGAACCCGCCGGTCATCACGGTCATCAGCTCCGAGCGGGTCATCTGCGCGACGTAGGGCCGGACGACGAGAGGGGCCTCGGTCTGCCCGAGAAAGATGTTCGACGCGCACGAGAGGGTCTCGGCGCCGCTCGTCTGGAGCGTCTTTCGCATCACCCAGGCGAAGGCGCCCACCACGCGCTGCATGACGCCGAGATGGTAGAGGACGCCCATGAGGGATGCGAAGAAGATGATCGTGGTGAGCACGTGAAATGCGAAGACGACGCCGATCGGCGCCGCCTCTCCCGTCGCGAGATCGACGAGACCGTACGGGCCCGGGCCGCCGATTCCCGCGACCACGTCGTCCAGACCGCGATAGAGGTTCCCGAAGAGGAACGACGCCCCGTGGTCCGTGAAGCCGAGGACCTTGGCGATGCCGGCGCGGGCCCCCTCGAACACCATGCGCCCCGGCCCTGTTCTCAGGATGAGAAGGGCGAAGACCCACTGGAGCGCGAGACCGTACAGGATGATTCGAGGGCGGACCCTGCGGCGGTCGCTGGAGAGAAGAAAGGCGATCCCGAGGAGAACCCCGACGCCGAAGAGGCTGACGAATCGTTCCATCGCTCGACCACGCTTTCGAAGATTCTTGCGCCGGCCCGCGGGCGCGCGGGAAGCCCGCGGCCGGATCGACGGCCCGTTTCCGCATGACTCTACACCGGGCCGGGGATTCGGTACCATCCAGAAAAGAGGATCGAGTATCATGATCACGATGCGCGGAAGGAGATTCGTCGAGGCGGCTCTTCTCTTTCTTTTCGCGCTCGCCGTCCGTCTCGCGCACGGGCTGGCGATTCGCGGCGAGCCGGTCTTCGACATTCCGCTCGTCGACGAGGCGCTCTACTGGCGCGACGCGCTCAACCTCGCTTCCGGCGCCGCGTGGGACCCGGTCCTCTATCGTCCCCCGCTCCTCGCCGCTCTTCTCGCGGCATGCGTTCGGGTCTTAGGCGAGAGCGCGCCCGCGGCCCGCATGGCGCTGCTCGTTCTCTCCGCCCTCGCCGCTCCGCTCACGATGCTCCTCGCGGACCGGATCGTCGGCCGGGGCCGCGCGCGGCTCGCGGGCGTCCTCGTCGCCCTTTACGCGCCGGCCGTTTTCTACGCGGGCGAGCTTCTCCCGGCGTCGACGGTTCTTCTTCTCAACACGTGCGCCCTGCTTCTCATCCTCGTTGCGGAGGAGAAGCGCCGCCGCTCTCTCTTCGCGGCCGCCGGCGTTCTCATCGGGCTCTCCGCTCTCGGGTGGCCTGCGGTTCTCGTTCTTCTACCGGCGCTTCTCGTCCACTACCGGCGAGATCTCCGCGCGTTCGGGCTCGTCGCCGCGGGAGCGGCTCTCGCGGTCTCCCCGGCGTTCTTTCACAACCTTCGCGGGGGGGACCTCGTGCTCATCTCCTCGAACGGCGGGGTCAACTTCTACGTGGGGAATCATGCCGGCGCGGACGGCTGGTCCGCGCGCGCCCCGGATCTTCCGAACGAGCCGATCGAGGCGAGACGAGTGGCCGTGGAGATCGCCGAGAGGGCGGAAGGAAGGCCGCTCCGGCCCAGCGAGGTCTCGGGCTATTGGTTCGGGCGCGGTCTTGAGTGGATGATCTCAAGCCCGGGAAGCGCCTCGATGCTTTTGATCCGAAAGGGTTATGTCCTAATCAACGACCGGGACATCTCGGACAACATCGACTTCGCCGCGGTCGAGGAGGAGAGCCTTCCCCTCCGGCTCACGCCGATCCGCTTCGGGCTCCTCTTCGCGCTCGCGATCCCCGGTTTCGTTGCTCTCCGAAGGACGCGGGGCGGACGGCTCCTTCTCCTCTACGGGCTCATCCTCGGCCTCGCGATCGCCGCGTTCTTCGTCGTCGGGCGCTTCCGGCTTCCGCTTCTTCCGCTTCTTGCGATCGGCGCGTCGGCCGGTCTCGCGTCGCTCGCGGAAGGCCTCCGAAAGCGTCCGGCGCGCGCGGCGGGGTCTCTTCTTTTCGTCGTCGCCGCGCTCCTCGTCTCGCGGAGCGCGCTCTTCGGCATCGACGAGGACCGGACATGGCACTACCACTATCTTCGGGGCTACGCGTTCCTCGAGAAGGGGAGGACGGAAGAGGCGACCCGTGCCTTCGAGGAGATGATCCGCCGGAACGACGGCGTTCCTCTCGCGAAGAACGCGCTCGGCTATCTCTATGCTCTCCAGGGGATCCATCTCGACCGCGCGGAGAGGCTGATCCGGGACGCGATCGTGTTGGATCCCGGGCGGAAGCGATTCTTCCTCGACAGCCTCGGGCTCGTCCTTCTCCGGCAAGGAAGGCTCGCGGAGGCGTCCCGCGCGTTCGAGGAGGCGATCCCCCTGTACGCGTGGGATGAGACCCTGTCGAAGGCCGAGGCTCTCGGTCATCTCGCCGATGTGCGCGAGGCGGAGGGGAGGGGGGCCGAGGCGGACTCGCTCCGCGCCGAGGCGGGACGTCTCAGACCCCGATGAGACAGGGGGTTTTCCGTTGACAGGGGGCAAGGCCGGGTGTACGTTTCCTCTTGGCTCGCGCCTCTTTTTTTTCGCGCTTCGATCCGGGCCGTTAGCTCAATTGGTAGAGCAACTGACTCTTAATCAGTAGGTTGATGGTTCGATTCCATCACGGCCCACTTCCCGATCGCCCGTGAACCGATCCCGATCGCAGAAGAGGCGGTCCTACGACCCTCGTCCAAAGGGCGCTTCCCCTCCGGCGCGCGCTCCATCGCGCCGGCGCCAGATCTCGTACATCCCCACCGTGCGCTCGGGGACGTATCGGGCGCGCACCGTTCGATCCAGGAGATCGACGCCGCTGGAGAGGCGGCTCGCGTTCGGCTCCCCAGGGTTTCCCCATTGAAGGAGAACGATCCGCTCGAGATCCCGGTCGATCAGCTCGCGGACGATCTCCTCTTGCACTCGGTTCGTCGTCGCGACCCCCGGATGAAGCTCGTGGTATCGGGTCGCGACCGGGCGTCCGGCAAGGAAGTAGATGCTGGCGTCGATGGCGAACACGCGGTCGTGGCGCGGAAGGAGGACGAGGAGCGGTCCGCGCGTCGGGTCGAGGCGGTCGAGGGTCCGAACAAGCGCCTCTTGTCCGGCGAGCGTGGGGACGCAACCCGCGCGGGAAAGCTCGGAAAAGCACCCGAGCGGGGAGCGCTCGCGGACCTCACGGACGAGGAGCGCGCCGGGGAGAAGGAGGTAAGGGATCGCGGACACGCCGACGAGCGCAGCGCCGAGCACGGCCGCCCACGGCCGCCTCCAGGGAAGCCGCCGGAGGAGGCCGGCGAGGAGAAGGACCGCCACGAGCGATACCGGGAGAACATGGATCGCGTCGTAACGGCTCTCCGCCTGCAGGAGGAGACCGAGCCCGAAAACCGCGAGGGCCGCGCAGGCGCGATCTTCGGACGCGAGGGGCGTTCGGTCGCGAAGCGACCTCGCGATGCTTCGCGCGACGAGGATCGCGGAGAGCCCGATGGCCGCGATCGGAAGGTAGAAGCGAAGCGACGCGGCCGGCATCCGCGGGGATCGAGCGTCGAAGACGGCCGCGATCGAATCGAAGGATTCCACGAGAGGGGGGAGGGGGAGGTGCCGCACTTCGCGAAAGGTCGTGAGGGGGAAGAGGAGCAAGTTCTCCGCGAGTCGATCGAAACCGGCCTTCGACCCGAGCCATGCGTAGAGGGGAACCGTCGCGAGAAGAGCCGCCCCGACGGCCTTTCCCGCCTCGGCGAGAAACCCCGGCCCTCGCCCTCCGAAACGCGCGCCCTCCCCTCCCCCTCCGAGTCGGCGGAGCGCCAAGGTCGCGAGGAGCGCGCAGCCGGCATACGCGCCGATGTCGATTCGGAAGAGCGCGGCGATCCCCGCGAGGAAGCCGGCGCCGATCGGCCAGCGCGCGGAGCCTCCCCCGGCGCCTCTTGAGCCGACCTCGATCGCGGCGAAGCCGAAGAGGAGCGCGGGAAAGACCGGGTATCCATAGTTGAATGCCGAAGCAAGGAGGAGCGCGGCCGTTCCGTAGGGGAGAAGAGCGAGATCCCGGGATCGGAGCATGCGGGCGGCGAGAAGGTAAAGGAGGAGCGCGAGAAGACCGCGGAGGATCGTGTCGTACACGCGGGCGGCCAGGACCGTCTCGCCGGCCGCTCGGAAGACCGCAGCGATCGCATACGCCTGGCCGGGCGGGTAGATCGTCCAGAAGTCGCGGAAGGGAACCTCTCCGTGAAGGACGCGCATGCCCCCGACGAGGGCGAGCCCCTCGTCGTAAGGGTTGAGCGGAGACTTGGCCGGTAGGGCGATCCACAAGAGCCCGGCGGCGAGCGCGGCGGCGCGGAGCCTTCTCATCGCGCCGGACGGACGACGACGAGCACCTCGTCCGGCGCGGGAGGGGTCGGCGGCGGATCGGGGTACGCGGCGCGGATTCTTCTTTCGGGGAACACGAGCTCGGCCCACGCCTGGACCGAGTAGTCGGTAAGAGGGGCGACGTACGCGATCGGGGAACCCGGACGGATCGGGAAGAGGAAGGGAAGGTCCGCCGCCTCGATGATGCTCCCCTCCGGTGCGTTCCGGATCTTCTTTTCGAGCGCCGCGAGGAAGCGGAGCGTCTTCGCGTTTGCCTCGCTCCACTCGGGGCGGCGTTCGAAGGGGGGCGCGTTCCGAATCTGCGCCGCGAGAAGCGAAAGGAGGAGGATGCCTGCCGCCGCGGCGGGAATCTTGACTGCCGCCCGTCCCATCCCCCGAACCCCGCATACCGCTTCATCTATAAACCATCCAAAGAGAAGCGCGAAGGGAGCGGCGGTGTGAAGGACGTACCAAGGGAAGAGGGCCTGCGAGAAGCCGTGAACCCCCCATCCGAGAAGGAGCCAGACCCAAGCGAGAATCGCGGCGGCCCGCGCGCGGGGTCGGCGGAGGAGAACGAGCGAGAGGACGACGAAGAGGAGAAGAAGCGAAACGCGCGCGACAGGCGTCGGGAGCACGCGTTCGAACAGCGGGTACGGATAGTAAGTCATCCGTTGGAAGGCGGGGAGGATGCTTGCGGCGTGGGCGAGGAAGTCCCCGGGCGCGAGGGGACCGCGCCCCCCCGCCCCTCCGAGAACCGCGTGTCTTGCCAAGAGGAAGAGGAGAAGCGCGCCGAACGACGGAAGCGCGGCGCCCGCGGCCTTCCGAATCCGTGCGAGGTTGCTCT